>JANLFZ010000481.1:0-3967 GCA_024653385.1 Thermoguttaceae bacterium
CAACGCGTGTGGTCGGCTTTCTAGCGGAAAACCGATCTAGGAAAACTGGGCTAGCAAGGCGGATTGGTTTCAGGGGTCTCGGCGGATTGGTCCGGTTGGGCTCGTCGCTTTTCCAGGATGACCTGATTGCCCCGTTCGTTGAATTCGACCCGCGACATAAAGCTCCGCATCAGCATAATCCCCCTTCCAGAGGGGCGATCGATAAACTCAGGGTCCGTTGGGTCGGGCACGTCGTCGGGATTGAAGCCCTCGCCCTCGTCGGCGATGGAGATGCGGAGCAAGTCGGGTGAGATGACGCATTCGACGTAGACGTGTTTGGTGGCGTCGAAGTGGTTGCCGTGTTTGATGGCGTTGACGAGGGCTTCTTCCAGCGCGAGCCGGACACAAAAGACGTCGCGGGCGGGCCACTGCTGGCGTTCCAGTTCGCCGATGACTTCGGCTTCGATACAGCTTCCGGCCCCCGACCGGCTCGGGATGACGCGCTTGCAATGCCAGATCGGTTTTTCGTCCGTCATGGGGAAGGCGCACCAAGTCAGCGTGTCCCGGTGCGATCAGAGGGCGGCCAGGGCGTCGGCTTCGTCCGGCTTGATGTCGAACACGCGATTGAGGTTGGTGATCTTGAAGACCTCGAAGATCTCGGGCCGGATGTTGCAAAGTTTCAGCCGCCCTTGCTTGGCCTTGACTTTCTTGTCGAGCTTGATGAGCACGCCGAGGGCCGCGCTGGAAAGGAAGTCGACGGAGTGGAAATTGAGGACCAGTTTTTTGCGGTTTTCGGTCTCCACCAACTGGTAGAGTTCCTGGCCCAACTCTTGGATGCGCAGGTCTTCGATGATCTTCTGGTCGCGGAAGTGGACTACGGTGACGTCGCCGATCTCATTAATCACCAGACGCCGATAAGTAGCCATCTCGAAAACTCCACTGGCGATATTTCAGGTCCTCGGCCGGGAAACCCCATTGGTTCACCCGCATGTCGACCGGCGGTCCGACGGTTCCTCGCTAGCGATACTCCGTTGTGCTCCACCAGCGCCACGCCTATTCTCCCCATGATAGGGTCACCAAGGTGGGTGTCAATAAGGCGATTGCGTTCCGCGGAGGAATCTCCAGCCGATTTCTCAGTGTACTCTCGGCTTCGGCCGAAGGCGATTCCCACAACAGGTTTTCTTGGCGTGTGACCCCAAGAAGTGGACGGGACTCATCCCCCTTGAGGCTGGGTTGCGTCGGATTTCAAGATCGCCCGTTCGATCAGCAGAAAGTTGCTCCCGTGGTACTCGGTCAGGATGCCGGTGACGCGCCACCGGAGGCGTCGAGGGTTTCCGGCGACGGCTCGGGCGACCCGTTCCAGGTTGCGGTTTTCGAGCCCGACCCACTGGGCTCCTTCGCGTTCGGCAACGAACAGCCAGCGTTCGCCCGTCGGTTTGAAGTAGCCCCACTGATCGACGATTTGGGTGCCTTCGCGTAGACACGTTCGAGCCGGCGTAGTCTGGGCGGACTCCGATGGATTCACCGCCGCCGGGGTCGATGGCGCGGCTGCTTGTCCCAGGTGCCGGAGGGCGATCAACAGCGTGGCCGAGGCCAGAATCAGGACGACGGTCTTGAGGCTCCCGCGCGGGACGAGAGGGCCCTGGTTGGCGGACGATAGCGAGCAATTCAAGGGGCGACCTCACAGGGAGCGTGATCGACTGCCGGGGCGGGAAAGAAGCGAATCCTCGTCGCGGCAAGCCCGAGGTGGCAGCGCGACTGCTTGCTCTAGGATGTTGGCCCAAGCCAAGGTCTCGAGGGGCCTCAGCTTGGCTTGGGCATGGTCATGCTATGCAGAATCAACACGCTGCCCACCGAGACGAGCAGCCAGCCGATCCACTCCTGGGGCTTGACCGTTTTCGGGGGAAGGCGCGGCTCGGCGCCCACCAGCGACTCCATCGTGCTGCTGGCGGTAGCCACGGGATGCTTGGTTTGTTCGGCTAGGAGCTTGGTGACCCGGGGATTCAGCACGAACGAGTCGATCATGCGGAACTCGATTCCCAGCAGAACGAGCACCACGCCCGCGATGAACACCTGGTTCCGGTTGATCTCCATACATCGCCTCCTTCGCCACTCCCCCTACTTCATCGATCGGCTCGACGGACCGACTTCAGGTGGTTGGCCGAGATGCGGGATATGCCGCGGCAAAGGTGGCAGGATATGGCTTGGCCAAGCGGGAAAACGGCCCGGAAGGATCGGATGTAGCGGTTGCGCCGCCCCATCGGCCGAGGCGCGGCGGCGCTCGGGGTCCGGGGTCCGGCACGGCACCGCGCGCAGCTCGGGGCTATACTTGTGCATCCCGGTTCGTCGCGGTGGTCCCGGCTGCCGGTTCACTTGGAGGTCCGGCCATGGCGAAACGCGTGCTGATCGTCGACGATTCGTTGCTGATGCGGAGGATGATCTCGGACTGCGTCAGGGGGGCAGGGTGGGAGGTCGTTGCCGAGGCCTCGGATGGTGGGCAGGCGGTCGAGTTGTACCGCAAGCATCGGCCTGACGTCGTGACGATGGACATCGTCATGCCGGGGACCAGCGGTATCGAGGCGCTCGAGAGCATTCTTCGACAGGACCCCAGCGCGAAGGTCGTGGTCGTCAGCGCCTTGAACCAGACGAGACTCATCTCCGAGGCGATCCGCAAAGGCGCCCAGGATTTCCTGGCCAAGCCGTTCTTGCCGGAGCAGCTCCAAGAGACACTGGCCAGTTGTCTCTGAGGCAGAATCGCCCGACCCGACATACGGAAACGCTGGGAAGCCGTTGGTGCAGACGCGTTCTTGTTCAAACAACTCGCCAAACTTGCAGTAAGACCTACTTTCCGCACATCGGGCTGGTATTATCGTCGATCCTCACAACCCCCGTCAAATGGGTTAGTTCGACTTGGCGACGGGCCGCAGATTTCCGAGAAGGCGGCCAAATCCCGGGAATGAAACGGCCGATCAAGGCATCTAGTATTTTGAGCGCCGCAGTCTTTCAGCGAACCTTCTTGGAACCAGACCCGTCTCTTCTATCGCGAGGCCAAACGATTGAGGCCCGCGACAGACAAGCCTCAAGCGGAATGAGCTAGGAGCCATGACTTCGTTACGACCAAGTATCGCCAAACGCCAAGGTACGCGGTGGTTCGCCTATCCGCAGGCGAACGATCTGCCCGCGCATTCTCTGCGTTTGTGACACTTGGTTGGAGCCTCGACTTGCGGCAAACCAAAGCCCGGTGTTCACAAGCGAACGCCGGGTTTTTTGTTGGTCCTGCGGGTCGGTAGCTGAGACGGAATAGCGCCTGACTGAAGACCAGGAGACGCGGGCACCGCCGCGCAGCGGTGGTCCGGGGTGCAGGAGATCGCCGGTTCGACTCCGGCCGTTCTGACTGAGGACAACGGGGTGTAGGACAGCGGCCAGCCCGCCGGGCACCGCTGCGGAGCAGTGGTCGTTGGGAGCACGAGAACGCAGGTTCGAGTCCTGCCATCCCGACTGAATCGACAACGACGTTGGCAATCACGGTAGCCGAGGGCCGGTTGCCCAGACACGGCTGATAACCGCGTAGTGCTGAGTTCGACTCTCAGGGTTACCACTGGCAACAAGGAGCAAACGGATGTTGACGCCAGCTCGCTTGAAACACATACGCCCGACCGAGCATGGGGTCGTGGTGTAATGGCAGCATCGCGGACTTTTGAACCGGAGGATGTGGGTTCGATACCCACAGGTCCCACTGACATTGAACGCACTGGTCGTCCAGCGGCGAGGACACCGCACCCGTAATGCGGCGACGAGGGTTCGAGTCCCTCCCGGTGCTCTCGATCCTTGACAATTCGCCCCCACCAGAACGCGCCCATGATGTAGCGGTAGCCTGCCGCCTTGCCATGGCGGAAGTGCGGGTTCAACTCCCGCTGGGCGCTTTTGACAGGACGTAGGAAAGCCTGGTATTCCGCGTGGTTCGGGACCACGAGATCGCGGGTTCAAC
>JANLFZ010000481.1:3977-4799 GCA_024653385.1 Thermoguttaceae bacterium
TTGTTGATCCGGTGTACCCGAGTTGGTAGCAGGGATCGGCCTGTTAAGCCGACGTGGCGCACGCCCCACCGCTGGTTCGAGCCCAGCCACCGGAGCCCTAAAGCGTGAAATGGAAGGGCAAGCCAATCGGCGATGGCAACCGCCTCGAAAGCGCCCGAGCGATGAGCCTTGAGGCTTCGACCCCCTCTCCTTCCGCCTTGATGTGCCCTTGGCCGAGCGGCAGGGGTGCCAGGCTTCCAACCGGGCGAGGCGGGTTCGACTCCCGCAGGGCACTCTGGAACGTGATGATCGGGGATCGGCTAGTGGTAGGCTTCCTGGCCTTGAACCGGGAGACGGAGGTTCGACCCCTCCTCCCCGAACTCGTCTTGCACGAAACGTGCCACGGTAACAACGATCCGGGGCAGTTGCTGTTGGTAGTGACGCCTGGCTCTGAACCAGGAGGTCGTTGGTTCGATTCCAACCCCCGGAGCTTTACGGAAGCCATCCGACCGGATGAGGAGCCTGTCCTGAAAACAGGTGACGGCCCTGCCGTTTGTGGGTTCGAGTCCCACGGCTTCCGCTGAGAGCGACATGGGGTCATGGTCCAACAGGACCACGCTGGTTCCGCAAGCGGGAGATCCGGGTGCGACTCCCGGTGACTCCATTGCAAACATGATGGTCCCGTGGCCTAGCGGCAAAGGCAGCACCCTTACAAGGTGACGATCGGCGGTTCGAGTCCGCCCGGGACCACTCGACGCCCAGGTACGCCAACCGGAAGAGCGGCCTGGCTTAGGGCCTGTAAAACAATAAGTTGGGCAAACATGAGAGAGCAAGGAAGCGCAA
>JANLFZ010000482.1 GCA_024653385.1 Thermoguttaceae bacterium
TATTCCGGACCGAGGAGGAGGCGCCGGCGCCTGTCGCCGCCGGCGGCAACGGCTCTCGGCAAGGCAAGGACGGCGACGGCGGCGGCGCGACCCGCGCTGTGGCGTGGTCTCCGGACCACGCCGCCGGGCCGACCGAAGGTCTCCCGCGCGCGGCGCGACCCGCTTGAGCCGAAGCGGCGGGCAGGAGATCCGCGGTCGGGCAGTCGGCGGGGTCGGGAGACCCGCGCCGAGCGCCGAGAAGGGTGTAAACCGCGGCAGGTCGGCAACCTGCCCCACGAGTGACGAGGTGCTTTGTGGCAAACCCGACTGGATTCATTGATTTCCCACGCGTCGACAACGAGCATCGTCCTATTGCGGAACGCGTGCGCGATTGGCGCGAGATCGATTTGCCGTTGGCCGAGAAGACGCTGAACCAGCAGGCCGCGCGGTGCATGGACTGCGGGATCCCGTTTTGCCACGGAACCGGCTGCCCGGTGAAGAACCGTATTCCCGAGTTCAACGACCTGGTCTATCGCGGGCGCTGGCGCGAGGCGGCGGCGAACCTCCATTCGACGAACAACTTTCCCGAAATCACGGGGCGCGTCTGCCCGGCTCCGTGCGAGGCGGCCTGCACGCTGGCGATCAACCGCGATGCGGTGACGATCAAGAGCATCGAGCGCGAGATCGCCCAGCGCGCCTTCGACGAGGGATGGGTGCGCCCCTTGCGCCCGCACCACCGCACCGGCAAGAAAGTGGCGGTCATCGGCTCGGGACCGGCGGGGTTGGCCGTGGCGCAACAGCTTACGCGCGCCGGCCACGAGGTCGTCGTGTTCGAGAAGGACGACCGGCTTGGCGGCCTGTTGCGCTACGGGATCCCCGACTTCAAGCTCGAAAAGCACATCCTCGACCGGCGCCTCGAGCAAATGGTGGCCGAAGGGACGAAGTTCGAGCCGGGCGTGGCGGTCGGCCACGACATCTCGGGCCGCTACCTGCGGCGGATGTTCGACGCGATCTGCCTGGCGATGGGCGCGGGCAAGGCCCGGCCGCTGGTGGTCCCGGGCTCGGAACTGCGGGGCATTCACTTCGCGATGGATTTCCTTACGCAGCAGAACCACCGCGTCGCGGGAGATCCGGAGCCGCCGGCTGACCGCGTCATCCTCGCCCGCGACAAGCACGTGGTCGTCATTGGGGGCGGCGACACGGGCAGCGACTGCGTGGGCACGGCCGTGCGCCAAGGCGCCCTGTCGGTGACACAGCTCGAGATCCTTCCCCGCCCGCCCGAACATCGCAATCCCGAAACGCCTTGGCCTCTCTGGCCACGGATCGTGCGCACGTCAAGCTCGCACGAAGAGGGCTGCACGCGGCGGTGGAGCGTGATGACCAAGGCCTTTTCCGGCTCGGACAACCACGTCAGCCATCTGCACGGCGCCGAGGTCCAATGGGTCCAAGGCCCCAGGGGCTGGGAGATGAAGGAGGTGCCCGGCTCCGACTTCACGCTGCCCGCCGACCTGGTGCTTCTGGCGATGGGGTTCCTGCACGTGGTCCACGAAGGTCTGATCGAGCAACTCGAGATCCAATGCGACCCGCGAGGGAACGTCGCGGTACGCAACGGGATGACGAACCAGGAGGGTGTCTTTGCCGCGGGCGACACGGTTCGCGGGGCCTCGCTGGTGGTCCATGCGATCTACGAAGGACGTCGGGCGGCCGCCGCGATCGACCAATTCTTGCGCAGCGAGGCGCTGCGGTGAGGCCGCCGCTCAGGGTGCTTTGAAGGTTCAGGGCTTGGCCGCTGGGCGACGGCAAGTGCCGGGGATCCGCATCGTGCTGAAAGAGTCCCGCGATCGACGGGGATAATATCCCTACCTATGAGTACGCCACGGGAATGCAGGAAGAATGCGGTGCGCAGACAGTCTGGGTGGCTTGATACTGACAGACGGGACCACCCGTGCGGCTAAAGCGAGTTCTACCGCTCGCGGTATGTAATGCGTCCCTTGGTGAGATCGTAAGGCGATAATTCGACGCGAACACGGTCTCCGGGCACGATGCGAATGAAGTGTTTTCGCATCCGGCCGGCGACATGGGCAATGACCACGTGGCCCGTGTCGAGCTGCACCCGGAACCGAGTGTTCGCAAGTGCCTCGGTCACCACGCCTTCTACTTCCAGGGGTTTCTCTCGTGGCATACAGATCTCCACCGAAGGATTGGGGTACGCGTCGGCCCGCCGCCGACAGCATCACGTGCCATCGTATCATGTTCGCCGGATCGGTCCAAGGCATGTGGGGGGCAGGCGTCACGGTGTCGGCCCCGCCCCTCTTCCCATTCTCCCGGTGGGCAACTATGCTAGGACCCCATGACACAGCCAGCAAACCCATCCGCCCCAACGTCTGCCCCCCAGCGGCACCTGACCCTGTTCGACTCCACGAACATCATCGTGGGGATCATCATCGGCTCGACGATCTACGAGATGACTCCGCTGATCGCCATGAACGTCTCCGGGCCGTGGTTGCTCGTGGGCGTGTGGGTCCTCGGCGGCGTGCTTTCGCTGATCGGCGCGTTGTGTTACACGGAGCTTGCCACGGCCTATCCCAAGGAGGGCGGCGACTACGTGTACCTGACCCGGGCGTTCGGCCGGCGCATGGGGTTTGTGTTCGCCTGGTGCCAATTGTGGATCGTGCGTCCGGGGTCCATCGGCGTGATGGGGTACGTCTTCGCCCGCTATGCCGACCAGTTGATCCCCCTCAGCAAGATCCTCCCGGCGTTGGGACCGGTTGGCTCGGAGCAGTTGGCCCTGCTGTTTTACGCCGTGGTGTCGATTGTCGTCTTGACGGGGATCAACATCTTGGGGGTGAAGCAGGGCAAGTGGACCCAGAACATCTTGACGTTGGCCAAGTTCCTGGGGCTGGCCGCGGTGTGTGTGATCGGCCTGTTGTACACGCGCCCGGCCGCCGAGCCGGCCATGCCGGCCGCCACCAAGGCGGTGGCGGCCTCGGAATCGTCGGCTACTCCGGCAACCGCGCCCAACGACGACCCAAGCACGGCCCAGCCCGCCGCGGCGCCCGAGAAGCCCAAGGAGGAGCATCTCGACTACGGACTGGCCTTGATCCTCATCCTGTTCGCCTACGGCGGTTGGAGCGAGATGGCGTACGTGGGGGCCGAGGTCCGCGACCCGAAGCGGAACATCCTCCGGGCGCTCTTGCTGGGCACCATCGCGGTCGGTGCGTGCTACGTGCTGGCGACCGTGGCGTTCCTGCACGCCTTGGGGTTCGAGGGGATCCGCGGCTCGAAGGCGGTCGCGGCCGACGTGTTGCGTCTGGCCTTCGGCGAGTTGGGCGGGAAGTTCATCAGTCTGTTGATCTGCGTGTCGGCGCTGGGGGCGATCAACGGGCTGATCTTCACCGGAGCCCGAATCTACTACGCCATGGGCACCGACCACCAGCTTTACGCGGTCCTGGGCCGGTGGCACGAGCGTTTGGGCACGCCGGTGTGGTCGCTGGTCATCCAGGGCGTGATCACCTTGATCCCGGTGATTGCGTTCGGGCTTAGGGAAGGGGCGTTTACCCGACTGGTGGATTTCACCACGCCGGTGTTTTGGGGGTTCATGGTCCTGGTCGCGCTTTCGGTGTACCGGCTCCGCGAGATCGAACCCGACACGCCGCGCCCTTATCGGGTGCCGGGGTACCCGTTCACCCCGTTCATCTTCGGCGTGTCGAGCCTGTTCATGCTGTATCGCGGCCTCTTGTGGGCGTACATCAACGCCAGCGCGATTGCGTACTGGACGATCGTGATCCTCGCGGCCGGGCTGGTCGCCTCGCTGTACGACCCGAGGCCGCCCGAAGGGGCCTCGAGACCCTCGGAGAGCGTCTGAGGCCAAACCGGCCCTCAGAACAGCCACAACTGGCCCTTGGCCACGCGCGGGGCGCGAAACCGGCTCGAATCCACCGGCGGCGGTTCACCGTTCAGCCCGAGCTTGCGGGCGAACACGTCGAAAAGCTGCTCGATCTGCTCGGCCAGGGGACCGGTGCCCGACATCCTCAGACCGAACTCGGCACAATTCAGCTTGCCCTCGCGGGTCGAGCGGATCGCGGCCAGCACCCGCTCTTGCTGAAGCGGGTGGGTCCGCTCGAGCCACTCGAGAAACACGGGCTGCACGGTCTGTGGCAGCCTGAGCAACTGGTAGGCGGCCCAGCGGGCCCCGGCCTCGGCACACGCCGCGAGGATCGCCGGAATCTCCGAGTCGGTCAGGCCGGGAACCACCGGGGCGACCAGCGTCGTGACCGGCACGCCGGCCGCGCTCAACGCGCCGATCGCCCGCAGCCTCGCCTCGGGAGCGCTCGTGCGCGGCTCCATCGTCCGGGCCAGCGGCTGCCGCAACGTGGTGATCGAGATCGACACATGGACAATCCCCAGGCTCGCCATCTCGGTCAAGAGATCGAGGTCGCGGACCACCAGGGCATTCTTCGTGACCAACCCGATCGGCTGGCGGGCTTCGAGGGCCACCTCCAGGCACTGCCGCGTGATCTTCAGCCGGCGCTCGACCGGCTGGTAGGGATCGGTGACGCCCGACAGCGTAATCGGCTCCGGCTGCCAGGAGGGCCGCGCGAGAAACTCGCGAAATAACGCCGGGGCCCGGTGCTTCACCAAGACCCGGGTCTCGAAGTCCAACCCAGCGCTATAGCCCAGGTACTCGTGCGTGGGTCGAGCATAGCAGTAGCTGCAACCGTGCGAACATCCCCGATACGGGTTGAGGCTGTACCGGAAGGGTACGTCGGGGCTTTGGTTCTCGGTGACGACGGT
>JANLFZ010000483.1:0-4367 GCA_024653385.1 Thermoguttaceae bacterium
GCGGAGGCGTTCCATCGCGAAGATCCCCATGCCCTACACTGCCGAGATCAGCCGGACCTTTGCACCCACGCGAAACGCCATGCCAAATGCGTGCCAAGCACGCACTCTACGGCCACGGGCGCTGCGTGGCCTCCGAACCGTCCCGGAGGGACGGTTGAAGGCGCCCGGCGACCGACGAGATTTCAACCGTCCCTCCGGGACGGCAATCCAAATGGCGCGGCGATCTGGTCCCAGCGATAAATCGCTGGGCTATTCTCGGGCGTCCCTCCGGGACGCAAAAAGCCCGCACGGACAAGACGCGCAACGGGTGCTTTGCACCCAAGCGAAACGCGTTGGGCAAGTCGCTGGAGCGGTTTGGGCGACGGCTTTGCGCGCGTGCCAAGCACGCACTCTACGGCCCTATCGGTTCGGACGCGGTTGAAGTCCGTGGACCGCCACGTCCGGCTGCCGGCGCAAGTCGAGCGTGGTGCAGAGGCGGTTCATCGTCTCGGCGGGCTCGTGCTCCAACCGTCCGGCGAAGACCACGAAGTGGCTGGCCGGCGGCGAGTGCTCGATGCCCACCCCGCCCGCGCCCGACCCGGGGGCCTCGTGGTGCAGCGCGGCGGTCTCGGGCGTGGCCATGCCCAGGGCGAGCTTCTCCCGGTTGAACTTGATCGACCAGAACGTGCCCGGACCCTCGACCTGGGCCGACACGCCGTCGGCCTGCTTGCCGACCGGGCCCTTGGCGCCGCTCGAGAAGAGGTACTCGCCGGGCGTGGGGCCATCGGCGGCGAAGTTCCTCGGCGTGTCGAAGTTCCAGAACCCGTCGACCGGCTCGTCGAGCATCACCTCGATCCAGCTCGTGCCGCCGTAGAGGCTGATGGTCTTCGTGTGCCCCTCGGGATCGACGCACTGGTACCGGACCAGCGCGGGCCCGTCGGCCACGCACACGAGCCGGTACGGGATTGACCGCCGTGCGGCGAGGTCGCAGAAGCCGGCCCAGCCGGCCTCGCCCGGCTCGGTCAGGTCGCGATTGGCCGCCTCTTTGACTTCCCAGCGATAGACGTGGCTTCCCTCGGAGCCCAAGAGCAACCGCACGCGGTCGTTTTCGAGCCACTTCATGCCCTTGGGGGCGTCGCGCGTCGCGGCGGCCGTCGGAAGCGGCTTCGGCGCGGTCGACAAACCGAGATAGACGTGGATGGTCGCCTGCGCGCCTTTGGCCAAGCGGCCTGGGAGGAGTACCACGAGCCGATACTTGCCGGGCCGCTCGGCCGGATCGACTTGGGCGAGCACTTCCTGCGCTGCCGCGCCGGGAAGCGTGCAGAACGCCCGCACCGGGCGAGAGGCCAGTTCCGGCGGCAAGGCCACCTCGACCTCGACAGGCAGTTCGTGGCGGTCGGCGGTTCCGGCGCGAACCACCAATCCCAGCCGGTGCGTGGCCGCGGGCTCGGCCCAGGGCGTCTCGGGGGCCAGCGGCGCGGCGACGGCCTCCTTGGGCCGTGCCCGCCGCGCGAACGCCTCGGGCAGCACCAGGCCGACTTCCTCAGGGCTTGGCAACGGCTTGCCCGACTCGGCCGCCCGGCGCGCCTTGGCCAGCCTTGCCAAGAGGTCGTCGTACCCCTTGACCGTCCGCTCGTACCGCGCCATGGTCCAATCGAGGCCATACGGTTTGCTTTCCGAGAGCCAGATGGCGGCGAACTGCTTTCCTAGTGCCGCGTGGGCATCGCGGTTGGTGCGCACCAGGGCTTCGACCTGCTCCAACAGCGGCAGCGCGTCGTGCGGCTTGCCCTGCCGGGCGCGGTCGTAAAGCCGCGCGGCCTCGAGCCCGTCGAGCATGCGCTGGCCGATCCGCTCCATGCGCCGGGCGCCGAAGAGGTAGGCGTCGAGTAGGTTGTGGTTGGCGGTCGCCTCCTTCTTGCACGCTTCGAGGTGCTCGATCGCCGGGCGCACGGCCTTCAAGAGCCGGCCGGCCGTGTTCTCGACGGTCGCCGGGCTCGACTGGGGAGGAAAGTCGGCGTCCCAGAAGCGGGCGTTGAGCATTCCCCGCATGCCGCGCATGCGGTGCGTCTGGGCCAAGAGTTCGATCGCCCGGCCGAGCTGGTCGCCCGACTCGCCCACGAGCACGGCCCCCACGCGGCGGTTGAACGCCTCCAAGGGCGTGGCCGAGGCGTTCCAGGCGCACTCGGCGGCCCAGGCGTCGCAATACCACTTGACCGCGTTGATGGCCTCGCCGTCGTCCTCCCAATCGGTGTTGAGCATGCCGATCGCGCCGTGTTTGGCCCCGTCGCGCACGAAATTCCGGATGTTCACCGTGGCCACGCCGAAGTCGGGCAAGATGCGGCTCCAATTGCTCACCCCGGGACACACGAAGAACTCGTAGCCCGACTTGGCAAACGGCACGATCTGGTCCTCGAAGCTCGGCCGGTCGCCATAGCCCCAGGTGAGCATGATCGTGTCGGTGGGGATCTCCTTGAGGTTCTCGGGATGCTGGAGGATGATGTCGCCCCACATCATCATGCGTTTCTTGTACTTCTTGACCACCAGGTCGTAGACGCGGCGGATGTGCCGCACATAGACCCCGCCCACGCCGATCTTCGCGGCCAGCTCTTTCGACGGCCCGCGACCGAGTTCCCAGGTCTCGTCGCAGCAGACGTTGAAGAACGGAAACGGCAAGAGCGGGCAGACCTCGGAGTACATGTCGTCCAAGAGCTGGTACGTCTCGTCCTTGACCGGCGTGAGCACGTCGGACCCTTCGCGAAGGTGGGCGTACTCGGGATGCTTGAGGATGTGCCCGAAGTGCCCGAACGATTGCTGGTTGCCCATCACGTCCAGGCACAGGGGCTTGACGTACTCGACCAGGGCCTTGAGGTCCTCGGGCGCGAGCGAGCCGCCCGGCGGGCCGATCTTGGGGTGCTTCTTGAAGGCGAACTGGTGCTCCATGTACTAGGTCATCAGGTTGAACTTCAGGTACGCCCCCAGGGCGGCCTCGAACTTGAGCGTGTCGAGCGTCGAGCTGGGCCCGCGGGTCATATCGTCCTGGAAGCACCGCCAGCGGAGCGAGGGCCAGTCGCGGATCGCCAGGCAGGGCAGGGCGTCGCCGCGGCGGTTCGCGCGGATCATCTGCCGGAGCGTCGCCAGGGCGTAGAATAGGCCCGGGGCGTCGGGGGCCGCCGCCGTGATCTCGTCCGGCCGGATCGCCAGGACGTAATCCTCCGCGGTCGCCTTGGGACGAAACTCGGCACGCGCAACAAGCCCGCCCGGTTTGGCCGACAGCCGGAACCCATGGGTCGGTCCCTCCAGTCGCCGCACTTCGGCCGCCGGCAGCCGGGCGCGCCGCAGCTCGTCGTTGAGCAAACGCCCGAACGTCTCGGCCCGATCGGCGGGAGCCTCGAAGACGACGGGCGATTTCAGGGAGAACGTCCCGGGCTCGAGCCGGACTTCCTTGGGGAACGGCACCAGGCGCAGGGCGGAAGCGTCGTCCGCCCAAACCGCGGCAGTCGCCGACAATCCAACACAGACGAGCAAGATCGAGCGAACCAGGCGGGCCATGGCGAGTCCTCGTCGGGTCAGTGCGGGACACAGAGACGGCAGGATGCGCGGAGCGCGGGGTCGGCGCCCCGGCGCGGGACCGCGCTACGGACCCGCGCATTATAGTCGATCGCTGCGACCCCTGACGAGCATTCACGCGAGTTCGACAAGTCGCGCGCGGCTACTGGTCCCGTCGATTGGCGAGTTCTATACTGGCGGCCGTGAGGCGCTGCGCGAGCGCCGCTACAGCCGCGAGGAGGTGAACTATGTCAACCCGTTGCCATCGACGCGATTTCGCCAAGGCCGCGATGCTCGGCGCCGGCCTGGTGATTCTCGGCGACAGCCGCTCCGTGGGGTCGTACCGGGCCAACCAGAAGCTCGACATCGCGATCGTCGGGGCCTGCGGACAAGGCGAGTCGAACACCAACGCGGTGGCCGGCGAGAACCTCGTCGCCCTGTGCGATGTCGACGAGCGGCGGGCCGACGAGACGCACAAGAGGTTCCCGAAGACCAAGCGTTACGCCGATTTCCGCAAGATGCTCGACGAGATCCACGGCCAGATCGACGCCGTGGTCGTCAGCACGCCCGACCACACCCACGCCGTGGTTGCCGCGGCGGCGATGAAGCATGGCAAGCACGTCTATTGCGAGAAGCCGCTCTGCCGCACGGTCCACGAGGCCCGCACGCTTCGCGACCTGGCCGCCAGACACAAGGTAGTCACGCAGATGGGCAATCAGGGGTCGGCCGCCGAGGCCCTGCGCCGGGCGGTCGAATTGGCTTGGGCGGGGACGGCGGGAGTGCTCGGCGAGGCCCACATTTGGCTCGCCGGGGGCAACGGCCCCCAGGAGCGCCCCAAGGAC
>JANLFZ010000483.1:4377-4757 GCA_024653385.1 Thermoguttaceae bacterium
CGCCCGTGCCGCCGGGCCTCCACTGGGACCTGTGGCTGGGTCCGGCGCCCTATCGCCCCTATCACCCGGCCTATGTACCCGCATCGTGGCGGAGTTGGCGGGCGTTCGGCACCGGGGCCTCGGGCGACATGGGCTGCCATACCGCGAACATGGCGTTCCGGGCCCTGCGTCTCGACCTCTTGTGGAACCCCGAGTCTGGGGCAAAGCCCGCGTCGCCTGCCGTGATCCGCGTCGAGACCGAGGCATCGGAGCTGCACCCGGAAAGCTATCCGAAGCGCATGGTCGTGAAGTACGAGTTTCCCGCTCGCGGTAACCTCCCGCCGGTGAAGTTGACTTGGTACACCGGCGGGCTGAAGCCGCCCAAGGAGGTTCTCCGCGGG
>JANLFZ010000484.1 GCA_024653385.1 Thermoguttaceae bacterium
AAAACGGGAATTGAACAAATGTACATGTTCTGGTAGAATGGCCCCCATGCGATCGACACGAACCCCCACGGCCAACGAGCTGCGCAAGGCCCTGTTGGACCGGGCGGTGCGCGAAATCCTCGCGGTCGCCGCCCAACCCGGCTTCTACGGCACCGTCAGCGTCGAACTCTCGGTGCAGGACGGCGTCATCCAGCACGTGCGCCAGAAGGTCGATCGGATCGAACGATAACCATTTCCACGAAGGAGCGGTTCCCATGCAGGAAATCCTTTGCGAATTCGCCGATTCCCGAGGCGTGGCGGTCCGCGTGGACCGGCCGGCGGGAGTCCTGCGCGGCGTGAAGATCCTCGGGCTCCAGTCGCGCAACGGCCGCACGTACCTGCCCGAAACCCTGGCCCAGGCCGCCGCGCTGTACGAGGGAGCCAAGGTCAACGTGAACCATCCCAAGGGCGGCCCCCACGCCCCGCGCGACTACCAGGACCGCATCGGCGTGCTCCGCAACGTGACGGCGCGGGCGGACGGGCTGTTCGCCGACTTCCACTACAACCCCAAGCACGCCCTGGCCGAGCAGCTCCTCTGGGACGCCGAGCACGCGCCCGAAAACGTCGGGTTCTCCCACCATGTCGAGGCCCGCACGGCCCGCGCCGGCGACCGGGTGACCGTCGAGGCGATCCTGCGCGTCCAGAGCGTGGACCTCGTGGCCGACCCGGCCACCACGCGCGGCCTGTTCGAGGCCGAAACCGAGCCGTGCGACCAGGCCGGCGCGTTCGAGCGGCTGCGGGCCGAGGTCGATCGGCTTGCCGAGGCCGTCGCCCGCCTCACCCGACCCCGCTCCCGCGAACAGCAGCAGACGCTCGGCCTTTCGGTGACCGACGCGAAGACGTTCGTCGAGGCGATCACGCGATAGGCCCGAACGACGCGCGATGGTCGCGCGAGGGGGACAGTCCCCGCGAACGGTTACCACCGACGACAGACCACCAAGAACCCACCCCAAGGACCCTCCCATGACCGACCGAATGCGCTGGCGTTACGGCGACACGAACCCCGTGGTCGCCGCGGTCGATAGCGCGACCGAAATCGAGATCGGCGACCTGGTGTTCCTCGACACCGACGACGCCAAGCCCGCCTCGTTGCAGGCGGACCAGGGAAGCGAGTCGGCCAACCAGGCGCTGCTGGCCCAGAAGTTCCTCGGCGTGGCCATGCAGCACAGCCGCCCGGGCGACACCGAACCGATCCGGGTGGCGACGACCGGCGTGTTCGAGTTCGACTGCCCCAGCGACACCTTCGAACTGGGCGACCTGGTCGGCGGCGACGAGAACGCCGGCGGCACTGCCCTGCTGGACCAGCAGGTGTCGAAGGTCGCGCAGACCCAGAATGCCATCGGGCGCGTCGCGCGGCGGTCCCCCACGGCGACCACGACGGTGCTGGTCGATATCCGCTCGACCGTGATGACCGGCGGCGTGTAGGCGCTTGGGCCGTTGTCGCGGAAAGGGCGTATGGCTGAACTCCAATCCCCAATCCCCAATCCCTAATCCCTCACAGGACCTCCACGTGACAACCATCCACTACCGCGAACTGCGACGGCGATACCAGCTCGACGGGCCCGAGCCCACGGTCAAGCACCTTTCCGAGGCCTTGCGCCAGGGGCACCTCAAGCCCGAGGACTTCAGTCTGCGGGATCTGGCCGAGGGATTGATCCCCGACGGCCACGCCTGGGTGCGCCTGCTCGATCCGCGCCAGGGCGGCGCGTGCGTGCTCGAGTCGAGCGAAGGGGTCGACGTAACGGCGTTTCTCAACGTGACGGGCCAGGTGATCTACGCGAAGATCCTCGAAGCCTATGCTCAAGAGGCATTCGTCGTCTCGCGCCTGGTCGACACCGTGCCCACGCGCCTGGACGGCGAGAAGATCCCGGGGGTCGGCCGCATCAAGGACGAGGCGACGGAGGTCGCGCCCGGCATGCCCTATCCGCACGTCGGCTTCGGCGAGGACTACATCGAGACCCCCTCGACGACGAAGCACGGCCTGATCGTGCCCGTCACGCGCGAGGCGATCTTCTTCGACCGCACGAACCTCGTGCTCGCCCGCGCCGCCGAGGTGGGCGAGGTCCTCGGCCTGAACAAGGAGAAGCGCCTGATCGACCTCGTGATCGGCGCCACCAACCCGTACAAGTACAAGGGCGTCGGCTACAACACCTACTACGCCTCGGGCGCGGGCGGGCCGTGGGTCAACCAGTTGGCCGGCAACGAGCTGGTCGATTGGACCGACGTCGACGCGGCCGAGCAGCTTTTTGCCGAGATGTCGGACCCGAACACCGGCGAGCCGATCTTGGTGCGCCCCAACACCGTGTTGGTCATGCCCGCCTACCGCCACGCGGCCAACCGCGTGTTCCACGCCACCGAGATCCAGTACACCCAGGCCGGCGCGCCGACCACGACCAGCGCGGCCAATCCGCTATCGACCTACCGGGTGGTCGATAGCCGGCTGGTTTACCGGCGGATCGTGGCCTCGGGCGTCTCGGCCGCCGAGGCGCGCACGTGGTGGTTTCTGGGCGATTTCCGCCGCGCGTTCGCCTACATGGAGAACTGGCCGATCACCGTGACCCAATCGCCCCTGGGAAGCGAGGCCGACTTCAACCAGGACGTGGTGGTCCGGTTCAAGGCGTCGGAACGGGGCGCGGCGGCCGTGCTGAATCCCCGCTGCGTGGTCAAGTGCACGGGGGCGTAAGCCATGAGTGACGCCGAGCAGATTCGGGCGATCAAGTCGCAGGCCCTGGCGATTCTGGCGGAGTTGACCGCCCACCCGAAACCCACGTATTACCTCGACGGCCAGACCGTGGCCTGGAACGAGTACCTTGGCCGGCTCCAGGCCACGATCGACTGGTGCGACCGCAAGCTGGCCGGCGAGGAGCCGTTCGAGTTTTGCAGCCAGGGGACCACGTGATGTTCGACCCCAGCGACGACTTCCCCGACGTGATCGACGGTCTGGAGGCGGTGACGCTGGTGCGTGCCGACGGGTCGCCCGGCGCCGCCGTGCCCGGTGCCCTGCGATTGGCCACGCGAAGCCGCGAAGCGGCTGCCTGCGCGGGGCACTACCGGGCCAGCGATGCGGTCTGGAACCTGCCCGCCGCGCAACTGCCCGACGGCCCGCGACTGGGCGACACGATCGTCGACGCGGCCGGCCAGCGGTGGACGGTCCTCGAGGTCCAGCTTGCCGCGCGCGGCACTCGCTGGCGCTGCGCGGCGCGCAATTTGGCCATTGCCGGAGGGCTGGACGCCACGATCGACATCGAGCAGGCGACCTCCGCGAAAGGAGACAGCGGGGCCGACGTGCCGGTCTGGACCTTGTGGCGCGCGGGCGTGCCGGCGCGAATCCAACCGATCCAAAGCCACATGCTCGCCGCCGAAGGCCGCCAGCTTGCCGCCACGCGCGTGACGATCTACCTGGCCGAGGACGTGGGCGTAAGCCCCGCGCACCGCATCCGCGGCCCGGACGGACGGATCTACACGATCCAGGCGGTGCGCAAGGCCTCCCGGGCCGACGCACTCGTGGAAATCGACGCGGTGCGATGCGAGTGACCGCCGATCGCGGTCCCTGGATCCTTGTCTTCCATTGTTTACCGCGTAGCGCCATGACCCTCGAAGCCGCGATTCACGCGCGCTGGGCCGCCGATGCGGACCTGGGCGCGCTATTGCCCGTCGAGCACTTCAGGACAGGCCTCGTCCGCGGCGCCGGTGTGCCTTGCGCGCGTCTGGTGCGCAAGGCATGCCGCGCCGCGCTATGGACGAGCGCCGCCGCGACGTTCGACGAGGTCGCGCTGGAGTTCCACGTCTGGCACGACGACTACGACGCGGGCCGGACGATCGTCGATGCGGTGGCGGCCGCCTTCGACCGTACCCGGTTCGACGTCTCGCCCGCCGAACGCGTCCTCGACCTCTTCCGCACGTCGGAGCGTGTCCAACAACATGGCGACGGCCTTTGGCAGTTCACCCTCGGGTTCGTCGCCCAGATCTACCGTACCAGGAGCTGAAGCGATGACCACGACCTTGCGAAGCAGCATCCGTGTCGAGTTGGGCTGGACCTGGCGCGACCAGGCGTCGGGCCTGTTGTTCAACGACAGCAATCGGCTGGCCTATTGCGAGGACTTGCCCGACGGGGCCGGGGACGGCCAGTGCGATGCCGTCTACCACGCCTTCGACCAGGCGTTGGCCGCGGGGCAGGCCATCGAGCTGGCGCTGGATGCCTTGCCGCAGACGATGTTCGGCGGCACGATCACGGTGCGTCTGGCCAGAGTGAAGGCCCTGCTGCTGGTCAACCGCGGCACCGTGGGGCACTTGCTGGTGGGCGGAGCGACCAGTGCCCAATGGCTGGGGCCCTTCGGCATGTTCGGCGACACGCTGAAGGTCGGCGCCCACAACCCGCTCTTGGCCGCCAACCGCGGCGATGGCTGGCCTGTCGAGCCGGGCGCGAACCGGCTGCGGATCGAAGCCGTCGGCGGCGACGCGGTGTACGACCTGGTGCTGTTGGGGACGGCCGGCGATTGCGGTTCCTCTTCTTCGTCGTCTTCTTCGTCCTCGTCGTCCACCAGTCCACCGTCGTCTTCTTCGTCCTCGTCTTCGTCGTCGTCCGTTTTGCCGCCGTCTTCGTCCTCGTCGTCGTCCTCCTCGTCTTCGTCAGGAGGGTAATCCGATCGGAAGCGGCCGCTGGCCGCCCTCACCCCCGGCCCCTCTCCCGCAAG
>JANLFZ010000485.1 GCA_024653385.1 Thermoguttaceae bacterium
CGAAACCGCCTCGGAAAGAGCGATTCATACAGGTCCTGAAGACACGCCGGCCCCGTCGCTTGGAGGTTGGCGTCGGACCGGCGCAGACGCCGTGCCGCCTCGCACGCAACCGACGCGATAGGATCGGGCCAGGCGTGCAAGTACCAGGCGTACAGTTCCCGTTGGAACGGGTTCCCCATGTCCCGTCCTGCAAACTGTCCCGCTTCCAAAGCAGCCAGGGCGGCGTGCAGGCCGCCTTCGTCGAGTCGCCCTGCGCCGCGAATGTCGCCGTCTTGCGCGAAGGTCTGCCACACGAGAAGTTTTGCCAAGAGGGCGAAGTAGGTCTGGACGGCAAACACCAGCCGGGCGGGATCGCAGGCATCCGGCGACAAGCCCCAAACCATTGCCAAAGCGTCGGTTCCCGGCGTACGGCCGAAAACGGTCCTCCGGTTAAAGCCCGTGTTCCGCCACCGATCGAACGCGTCGACCGGAGCCACAGACGTGTCTCGACACAGCGTCCCGTACAGGCTTATGACGGCCGGTTGGGCCCCACGCGGCGAGGCGATGTTCCCCAGCAGCACGCGCGCAGACGACTGGCTGGAGCGGTTCTTGTGGGGGGTGTGGTCACGCATGGCGCTACGACGAGCCTCCTGGGTCCCATCGTGCCACATGTCGCCGCAAGGGTCCAGCATGCCCAAGAAAGCAACAGACCGCGCCCCGTAAATCCATTCGGGACGCGGTCGCTACCGGGAGGAACCGAACGAGTGAGTGCTCGTTCGGTATTGTTGATTGGGCTTGCCGGGGGTCAAGTGGTATTTCTCAATGTATCCTGGCAAAAACCTCGATGTGCCGGATTCATAACGCGACGGTTGCCGATCTGGGCAATCCTCGGGGTGGGCAGATCTCGCGATCCTGCGGTGATCGCCGATCAATGGAACAGCTTAAACCTAAGTTGCAAAAGGCGTTGCTACGACGTTCGCGATCCAGGCCAGAGCCAGACGATCCTGGATGGGCCAGGAACCATCGCCACGCAGCCTCAAAACGAGCACCCCCTCGTTGGCCGGAGCAGCTCAGCATTCAAGAGGGGGAGTCGCGGCCGGTGGACACTCGCGCGTCCCATTGGAAGGCAGCTCCTACTCTTTCGCGCGTTCTACTTTTCGGTGATCCCCGGGATCGGGAAACGCGCGCACAGTTCAGCGATCTCG
Organism: Thermoguttaceae bacterium; assembly: GCA_024653385.1. Lineage (GTDB taxonomy): Bacteria > Planctomycetota > Planctomycetia > Pirellulales > Thermoguttaceae > JANLFZ01. The sequence goes on from JANLFZ010000485.1 coordinate 1,185, forward strand.
GCCCGAATGCGACCAGCGACCTCGTCGAGGCGGTCGATATGGCGGCACACCTCGTCGATCCAGCCGGCGATCAAGTCCATTTCGGGCTCTTTCATGCCCATCGAGGTCAGTGCCGGGGTGCCCATGCGCACACCGCTGGTCACCAGGGGTTTGCGTGGGTCGCCGGGGACCATGTTGAAATTGCAGATGATTCCCGCAGTGGCCAGGGCCTTGGCGACCTGTTTGCCCGTGTACGGGGCATCGCGAAAATCCATGATCAAGAGGTGGTTGTCGGTCCCACCGCTGGCCAGGCGGTAGCCGCGCGCGAGCAGCCCGTCGGCCAGCCGCCGGCAATTGGCGACGATCTGTCGGCCGTAGTCGCGAAATTGGGTAGTGGCGGCCTCTTTGAACGCGACCGCCATGGCCGCGATGACATGGACGTGGGGGCCGCCTTGCAGCGTCGGAAAGACGGCCCGATCGATCCGCTTGGCCAGATTCAACTTGCTCTGCGGAAAGTACTTGTGCTGGTACCGGTCTTCGATCCGCGAAAGCAAGAAGCCGGCGCGCGGACCGCGCAGCATCTTGTGCGAGGTGCTGGTGACCACATCGCAGTGGGGCACGGGATCGGGATGCACCCCGGCAATGATCAGCCCGTTGATGTGCGCGATGTCTGCCACGAGATAGGCATCGACCTCTCGGGCGATCTCGGCAAAGCGGTCGTAGTGGAAGACTCGGGGGTAGGACGTTCCCCCCACCCAAATCATGCGCGGGCGCTCGCGCCGCGCTGTCTCGCGGATCTGGTCGTAGTCGAGCAGGCCGGTCTGGGGGTCGGGGCCGTACGGCACTTGCACGTAGTCGGTTCCGGAGAAATTGACTCCCCAGCCATGCGTCAGATGACCGCCCTGAGGGACCGGCATGCCCATGATCTTGCACCCGGGCCCACCCAATGCCCGATACGCCGCCTGGTTCGCGGGCGAACCGGAGTAGGGCTGTACGTTCGCATGTTCCGCGCCAAAGAGCGCCTTGGCCCGCTCGATGGCCAGGCTCTCAATCTCGTCGATGACCTCGTTGCCTTCGTAGTACCTGCCGCCAGGATACCCCTCGGCATACTTGTTCGTCAGGATGGACCCGGTGGCCTCGAGCACGGCGAACTGGGCGAAGTTCTCCGAGGGAATCATCTTGAGCGTGCTCGATTCCACCCGGGTTTGTTTCTGGATCAGGGCGTAGATCTCGGGGTCGGCTTGACGGAGGTGCATGTGGCGTTCTGGGCAATGGCACATGAGAGGGACTTCCTCGGATCGGGCCGGCATCGGCCAACCTCAGAATATCGGGCGAGTACAGCGGCGACAACCCGGTTCGATCAACGACGACGCGCACGGCGGCCCACCACGCGGAAGTCCAGCTCGCGCCGGTCCAGGTCGACATGGGCCACCGCCACCCGGATGACGTCGCCCAAGCGAAACGTGTTCCCCGAGCGGTGGCCGGCCAACGAGTGGGTGGTCCGGTCGTAATGGTAGAAATCGTCGGCCAGGGAATCGACGTGGATCAATCCCTCGGCCGGCAAGTGGATCCCCTGGGCGAACAAACCGAAGGGTTCGACTCCCGTGATCACCGCGTCCATTTCCTCGCCGATCCGGTCGTTGAGGTACCAGAGCAGCTTCAGCTTGGTCAGTTCGCGTTCCGCCGATTCGGCCCGTTGCTCGCGCTGGGAACAATGCTCGCCGAGCGCGACCAGCGCGGCCCGATCGGCTTGGGGCTTGCGCCCGGCCAGCAGGGCATCGACCAGGCGGTGGATGGTCAGGTCGGGATAGCGCCGGATGGGCGAGGTGAAGTGGCAATAGCACGGGCTGGCCAAGGCGTAATGGCCTTCTTCCTCGGGGCCATACACGGCCCGCTGCATCGACCGCAACACGGCCAGATGGACCGCGCGCTCCTCGGGCCGACCCGCCGCCTCGGCCAGGATCCGCTGAAGCGCGAACCGGCTGTCCAGCCTCCGCGCGCCCGGGCGACCGGGCAGAGGCAATTCGGCCACGAACTCGGCCAGCGCCTTCAATTTCCTGGGCGCGGGCGGCCTGTGGATGCGGCGCAAGAAGTCGAAGCCTCGATCACACAACAGGCCGGCCACGGTCTCGTTGGCCGCCAACATGAACTCCTCGATGATCTGGTAGCTCTCGGTCTGCGCCACCACATGGGCGCCCGTCACGCGTCCCTGCCGATCGAGATCCACCTTGACCTCGGGGATCGACATCTCGAGGGCGCCCCGGGCAATGCGCCGGCGGCGGAGAATTCGGGCTAGGTCGCGCATGCGGCCCAGAAGGTCGCACACCGTGGCGCCCAGCTTGCGACGCCAAGCGTCGGGATCCTCCAAGAATGCGTCCACCTGTTCATACGTCAAACGTTTTCGGCTCCGAATGGCCGAACGATGCACCTCGGCGTGGATCGGCAACCCGTCGGCATCGAACTCGATGAACACGGTTTTCGTGTAGCGGACCTTGTTGGGCTGAAGGCTCGCCAAGGCGTTCGAGATCGCCTCCGGGAGCATGGGCAGCACGCGGTCGGGGAGGTAGACGCTGGTGCCCCGGTGTCTGGCCTCGCGGTCCAACGCACTGTTTGGCCGGACGAAGTGGGCCACGTCGGCGATATGGACGCCCAGACGCCAGCGGCCGTCTTCCTCCCGCTCGAGCGACACGGCGTCGTCGAAATCGCGGGCGTCGGCGGGGTCGATGGTAATCGTCGTCAAGCCCGTCAGGTCCAGGCGGCCGGGCGGGATCGTTTCGTCGAACGCCTCGGCCTGCCGGCGGGCCTCGTCGAGGGCGTCTTCCGGGAAACTCTCGGGCAGGTCGAACTCGCGGAGGATGGTCAGCGTGTCGACCCCAGGCCGCCCGCGCGGCCCGAGCACCTCGACCACCACGCCCTCGCCTGCGCGCCAGGCCGTGGGAAATCGGACCATCTCGACCACGACCTTGTCGCCGGGCCGAAGACCGAAGGCGCTGGGGTCGCCGACGAAGACCGGCGCGACGAACACGCTGCCGTCGATCCGCACGGCCGCGTTGCCGCCGGTTTCCACGTAGGAACCGACGAAGCGGTGCGTCTCGCGCTGGAGCACCTCGACGATTTCGCCCCGCGGCCCGAGATCGCCTCGCGACCTGGACAACCGGACCGCGACGGTATCGCCCGTTGCCGCGTCGCCCGTCTTCTCGGCCGGAATGTAGATGTCGCGCGGCGGGGTGTCGTCGGCCGCACCGCGTTGGGGTCGCACGAACCCGTGCCCGGCCTCCGCACGCCGGAACACGCCGACCACGCGGCCGGCCTGGGATCGAGCCCTGGGCAACTCGACCAGATGGCTCGACCCGTAGGTCAGTTGCCCCCGGGCGACCAACCGTTTGACCGCTCGCTTGACCTCCGCGGCCTGCGCCTTGGCAAGGCCGAGTCGCTGGGCGAGCACGCGCGGCTTGACGGGCCGATAACCCGGTTGCTGCACAAGACCCAGGATCGCCTGTTCGAGATCCGATTCCGACATGAAGTTCCTACGCGTCCCGACCGGTGCCCTTGTACAGCTTTCG
>JANLFZ010000486.1 GCA_024653385.1 Thermoguttaceae bacterium
TCCGCCCACCCAAAGCGCTCGCGCACGGCCTCCACCTTGGCCTTGTTGCGGCCGCAGATCGCCACCATGACGGGCTCCAGCTTCAGCTCCGGGAAGTAGAACTTGACCTGCCGCCAGGCGTTGGAGTGCGCCCGGCCCATGAAGCCGCAACCGATCATGGCGATGCGTAGGGGTTTCATTGGCGGTCTCCTCAGGGGTTGGGATGTGAGCGTGTTAGGATGGAATGTCGAATGACGAAAGCCAAATGACGAGAGAATCGCGAAGGACGAAGCACTAACGATCCTTTCGGCCACGGTAGATCGCGGAGAAGATCAGGTTCAACTCCTTAGCCTCGCACCAAAGGGCGCGAGCGTCTTGCTTGTTCTGCGGCGCGGCGGCCGCCAGCATTCGAAGCCAGTGTTTCGACTCGCGCGATTCCCGCTTGCACAGGCTGATACGATAGCGAAACTCCTTCTTCGATCCGGCATCGTCCGCCTCGCAGTAGTTGGCGCCGACGCTCGTGGCGGAATCCACAAGCTGGCGGATGAGGCCCTCCGTGATCGGCGTCACCGCGATTCGGCTGGCGAACGCGATCACCGCCTCGCCAAACCGCGCGGTGCGCTCCTCGAGGTCAAACGGGCGGCGCTCTGCCGGCGGCTGCTCGTTCGTCATTTGTCATTCGCTCATTCGTCATTCCTTCGTCATTTGCATTTCGTCCTTCGTCATTGCGGCTCCTTCCACCCGTGCGCGTCGCGCACGGCCACCATCGCGGCAAGGATATCGTTCCAGGTCTTGGGGTTCATCATCACCGCGTTGGGGAACATGCAGCCGTCCCAGCAGATGTGGCGGAACGCCCGCGTGGGCTGGCCGTCGGGCCCGCGCATCCAGTACCCGGCGTGCCGGACGATGTCGAGCTTGCCGTTGGGATCGGTCGCCTGGCAGTGGCGCCCGGTCTTGTCGTGCGAGCCCGAGCCGTGGACCGTGGCGTCGTTCTGGGCGATGTGCAGGTCGATCGTCCAGGGGCGCAGGGCGTCGGTCAGGGTCTTGTAGGCCGCGTCGAACCGGGCCCGATCGCTCCAGTCGAAGTCGGGCGGCAAGATGGCGTCTTCGGGGGCGTTGTAGCCCAGGAGGTACAAGAGGGTGTGGGCCATGTCGGACTGGAAGCCCAAGGTCTGCGGCCGGCCGACGCCTTCGAGGATCTGGAGCATGCGTTTCCAACTGTGCATGCCGCCCCAGCAGATCTCGCCTTCGGCGGCCAGGCGCTCGCCGTGGTCCTCGGCGATCGTGCAGGCCTCGCGGAAGGTCTCGATGATGCGCTTTTGGTTTCCCTCGGGATCCTGGCACCAGGCGTCGACGCTCGAGGCCGAGTCGATCCGCACCGCGCCGTGGGGACGCACGCCCAACTCGCGGAGGACCTTGGCCACGCGGCACCCCTTGCGCACCTGGGCGAGGAACTTGGCGCGCTCCGCCGCGTCGCCCATGGCCGCGCCCCCGCCCGTGCCGCCCCAGATCGGAGCCACCACGGTGCCGATCTGGAGGTTGCGCCTCGCCGCCTTGTCGGCCAGCTCCTTGATCGCGTCGTCGCTTCGGACCGTGGCGTCGATGTCGATGTGCGGCAAATAGAGAAACAGGTCGAAGCCGTCGAACTTCACGCCGTCGACCTCGGCCGCCGCCGTAAGATCGAGCATCGTGTCGAGGTCGATGGGCGGTTCGGCGCCCGGCCCTCCCTTGCCGACCACGCCCGGCCAAGCGGCGTTGTGGAGCTTGGGGTAGTTGTTGGGGTGCTTGTCGCTCATAACAGAGTCCTTCAAGGTGCCAAGGGGTTCTGTGTTCCGGGTTGATGGACGGTCCTGATCGAACGGATCGAACGCATGAACATTGACTCGTGGCAGGCCCCGGGCCGGCCGGCATTATAACGTCCGCACCGCCCGGTCCGCGACGGCACCCGCGACCTCCCCTCTCCCGCAAGCAGGAGAGGGGGATCGGAGTCGACCGGCACCGAGATCGACAGCCCTCCCCTCTCCCGCTTGCGGGAGAGGGGCCGGGGGTGGGGGCGGCTGGCATATCCCACGGTCACGGTCTTCATTCACCCCGGTCGATTCCCGCCTCCCAGGCAATGCATCGGGCCACGGCCTCCAAATCGTTCACGACGTCCTGGTTGGCAACCCTCACGAGCCGGAAACCTTGGCCCTCGAACCACCGGGCGCGCTGGGTATCGGGTTCCTGCCTGTCCTCGTGGCTGCTCCCGTCGACTTCCACGATCAGTCCGACTTCCCGGCAGCAGAAATCGACAACATACGGCCCGATCGACTCCTGCCGCCGGAACTTCAGTCCGCCCAGGCGCCGGCCACGTAGCACCGACCAGAGCAGCCGCTCAGGCGGGGTCGCGTCGCGACGGAGCTGGCGGGCGCGATTCAGGATCATGGGATGCATGGGCCGGGGCTTGTCGGGCATGAGGCACCTCGTCCGTCGGCTGGCCGCCCTCACCCCCTGCCCCTCTCCCGCACGCGGGAGAGGGGAGTTGGCGGGCCGCTTGCGGTAGCGGGGCGTTGGCGGGCCGCACGCGGGAGAGGGGAGTCGGAGGACCGCAAGCCGCTACCGGGCTACTTCTTGCGATGGTCGCCGATCTTCGGCGTGCTCTTGTGGACGTTCGGTCCGAAGTACCGCAGGGCGACCAAGGGCTCGCCGCCGGTGTTCTCGATCTCGACGCCGGCCTTGGCGGCCTCGGCGGTGATGAACACCTCGTCCCAAGTGTCGGCGCCGAAGCGGATCATCGCGGGCGTTTGAAGCGGCATGCCGTTGATCTTGCCCGAGCCCTGCACGGTGATCCACCCGCTGGCCCCGGGGTCCTTCAGCACGCACTTGGCGCCCGGCTCGACGGTCAGTTCCTTGGCCGAGACGAGCTGCTGCCCGTCGAACCCGCCGTAGTCGATCCAGCGGTCGGTGTAGCCCGGGCCGGAGAACTCGGGATCGACGATCGGCTCGACGTAGTTGTGCAGGCCGAAGTAGGGATCGACGTTCTTCTCCCAATCGAGCTGATCGACGATGAACGCCAGGTCCTGGTGCTTGTCCTTGGGCACGTCCTTGACGCAGAGGTCCCACGGCACGCGGCGGCCCTCGACCAGCGACTGGAACATGCCGAACACGTCGCTTCCCCACTGGGGCTCATAGGTGCACATCGAGCCCGGGGCGTGGAGCACCCCGGCGGGGATCATCCAGCCCGTGCCCGGCTTCAGGCGGTAGGCCTTCGACAGATCGAGGATGCCGTTGTCGCCGCGGTTCCAGTTCTCCAGGCAGCGGATCACGTCCTCTTTCGTGGTGCCCGGCTCCAGACCCATGAACGTGTAGTCGAAGTGGTTCTCGGCAGCGTTCAATTGGGGCGGGAAGTAGTAGCACTCGGGCTTGCCTTCCTGGCCGGTGAGTTTGGCGTGCTGGAACTGCTGGTGCATGTGGTGTGGGATGGGCCCCATGTTGTCGAAGAACTTCGAGTACACGGGCCAGCGCTGGTACTGGTTCCAGATCGCCTCGCCGATGATCTTGCCCTTGCCCTCGGCCACGGCGTCTTTCAGGAGGAACCGCTGGCCCTCGAACACCACGTAGCTGAGGCCCTCGTCGGGGGCGCGGTTCTCGTTGGCCGCCTCGGTCGTGCTGGCGAACCACCGCTCGTCGATGCCGCCGCGGTGCGTGCCCAGGGCGTACCAGTCGGTTGGGGCCAGCTTGATCCGCTTGCCGGGGTGGAGAAAGCTGCGCGGCACCCAGGTCGGCGTGAGACGCAAAATGCCCTTGCCGCGATTCATGGCGAGGTCGAGGATCTTGCCGACGTTGTCCTTGGCGATGACTTTCGATTGGGTCTCTGGCATGGTGAACCTAACTCCTAGAGTCTGGGGGCGCCGGGGCAGCCATCCGCTTCGGCCCGGTCGAGCCGCCGCGTGCCGCCAACGCCCATCGGTGGAAATGCAGTCGCAAGCCGCCCGCCGCGGCCTAAGCCGCCAGCGCGCGGAAACCCTTCGGGCATCGTGACGTGCGAGGAACCCCTGTTTTATTCGAGCGTCCCGGCCGTGGCAAGCCACCAGCGACCCTCGCATGGACGCCAAACAAGAACCGACCCCGCGCGACTGACCCAACTCTTGGCAGGCCCTTGCCGGACTCCAAGACACCAAGCGTCCAGGGCACTCACGGCAACGAACGTACCGCTCACGTCAGGGCGAGCGCGTACACGCCGTGAATCGGAAAGAAAGCCGCGAGAAACCCCGATAGGGGGTTCCGGCTAGCGAGGGCGACGGGACTCGAACCCGCAACCACTGGATCGACAGTCCAGTACTCTAACCAATTGAGCTACGCCCCCGGGTTTGGGGAGCCACCTCCGGCAGGCCGACCGAAGTCGAGCCCGTGCAGCGGCAGCACGACTAAAACATAGCAGATTCGGGCTGGCTGACAAGGCCCATCGAAGAAGACACAGCGCATGGCGATTCGAGCGCGGAAAAACCCGGACTTCGACGAGACAACCCCCTGTTCCGTGGGTGTTGCGGGCGATCCGCACGGCGTCCTCAGCCTATGGACCGGTAACCGGCTCTTGGCCTCAACCGCCTACAGTACAATGTCTTGCGCGAACAAGGGAAACGGTGAACGCCTGGCGCGGCCTTGCTGTAGCGATCCGTGAAGTCGCCCCGGAGGGCCGGCACACGGGGTTTCCAGTCGCGACTGGTTGGGCCCAAGGGCGGTACGCTTCCTTGAGA
>JANLFZ010000487.1 GCA_024653385.1 Thermoguttaceae bacterium
CTGAGCCGCCGCCGCAAGTCGGTCATGGCGGCACGCAAATCGTCGCGGCGGCTGTCGATCCGCCGAAGGTTCAACGAGGGCATGGTGGCTCGTTCCTTTCCCACACGCAAGCGCGGCCGAGACGGGCCGGCGACTCGGCCCGCCGGCGAGACCTACCCGGGCGGCCAACCGAACTCTCGCCCGCCGAGCAGATGGAAGTGAAGGTGCATGACCACCTGGCCCGCGTCGCGCCCGCAGTTGACCACCACGCGGTATCCGTTGGCAAGACCAAGCCGCGCGGCGATGGTCCGCATGACCACGAACAGGTGACCCACCAGGGCCTCGTCGGCCTCGGCGATGTCGTCCACCGTGGCGATCGGTTGTTTGGGGATCACGATCACGTGGACGGGGGCCGCGGGATGGATGTCGCGAAACGCCAAGGAGCGGTCGTCCTCGTAAACGATCTCGGCCGGAATCTCGCGGTCGATAATCCGCTGGAAAACGGTTTTCTCGGGCATACCCCCAACTCGCTGGTGGCTCGGCCGGCGGTGGCCGGTTGGAGATGTTTGCAAATAGGCCATTATTGTCGCCGTGTTGCGATCGGGTGGTCAAGGGGGTCGATCTGCGCACCGACCACGGGCGAAACTTGGACGACATGACGAGGTCACGGTGTTAAAATGGAGAATGCCGAATCGCCCGTCGGTTTGCGATAACCGTTCCCAGGCAGGGGGCAGGCCCTTAGCCCGGCGTTTTGCCATGCGACTCTCGTCCATCCCGCAGATCTATCGCCATTTCCACCGTTGGCGCGAGATCCTCGGGGTGCTCAGCAAGTACGGTCTTGCCGAGGGGATGAGCCGCCTGGGGCCGGAGTTCGCCAAGGACTTGCTGAAGGCCCCGGGCGGGGCAGCCATCGCGCGCCACCCCTTTGAATGCCGTGTGCGCATGGCCCTGACCGAACTGGGGCCCACATTCATCAAGTTGGGCCAGGTCCTCAGCACGCGGCCCGATCTGGTGGGATCGGATTTGGCGACCGAACTCCAGCAGCTTCAAGACAACGTGCCCGCCGATCCGCCCGAGGTGGTCCTTCGGATGATCGGCGAGGACTTGCGTCGTCCGGGGGACTCGGTGTTCGCCGAGTTCGACCCGGTGCCCCTGGCGTCGGCGTCGATTGGGCAGGTCCATCGCGCGGCTAGCGACCGGTCTGGTCGTCGCGGTGAAGGTCCAGCATGCCGACATCGAACGGAAGCTGCGGGTGGACCTGGACATTCTGCTGGGCTTGGCGCAGTGGGCCGAGAAGATCCCCGAGTTGGCCGTGTACCGGCCTCGGGCGGTCGTCGCCGAGTTCCAGCGCACCGTGCGGCGCGAATTGGATTTCCGCCGCGAAGCGCGCAACATGCAAGAGTTCGCCCGGCAGCTCGACGCCGACCAGACGGTCCGCATACCGAAGGTCTATCCGGAGTTTTCCGGTCGCCGCGTCCTGACGATGGAGTTCCTCGAGGGGATCAAACTCACCGAAACCGCCCGGCTTCGCGAGGCCGGAATCGACCTCACCGAAGTCGCCCGCCGGGGCGCGAACCTCTATCTGCAAATGATCTTCGCCAACGGGTACTACCACGCCGATCCGCACCCGGGCAATCTCGTGCTGATGGCGCACAACGTGATCGGCCTGTTGGATTACGGCATGGTGGGGCGGATCGACGAGCGGCTCCAGGAAGACATGGCCGAAATGCTCCTGGCGGTCGGCAGCCAGGATGCCGAGCACCTGGCCTCGGTCATCGTCCGCGTGGGATTGGTCCCGGCCGACCTCGACCGGTCGGCCCTGAGCGTCGACCTGGCCGATTTCCTCGCCCAGTACGCCACGCAGTCGCTGGAGGACTTCGACTTGAGCGGGGCGCTGAACGAGCTGACCGAGATCATCCGCCGATTCCACATCACGTTGCCTGCCCAACTGGCCCTGCTACTGAAGGTCCTGGTGACGCTCGAAGGCACGGGCCAGTTGCTCAGCCCGAAGTTCAGCCTGATGGAGGTCATGCAGCCGTACCACCGCAAGCTGCTCTGGCAACGGCTTTCGCCGCGGCGCCAAGGGCGGCGCATGCGGCGGCTGTACTGGGAATTCAGACATCTGATCGAGGTCCTGCCCACCGGCATCCTCGATATCCTCGAACAAGTCCAAAGCGGCAAGTTCGACGTCCACCTGGACCACCGCGGCCTGGAGCCCTCGGTCAACCGGCTGGTGCTCGGCACGCTGGCCAGCGCCCTGTTTCTCGGCTCGTCGATGCTCTTGGCCGCAAGCGTCCGCCCGCTGGTCTACGATATCTCGGTCCCCGGCATGGCCGGTTGCCTCTTGGGCCTGTTCTTGGGCTGGCGCGTTTGGCACGCGATCAGCCGCTCGATGGATCGGCGACGCTAAATCGACTTGCACGTTTTTGGGAGCGTGCCACGCCGCCCGCGAGGGCTCCCGGTGGCCCAATCGCTTGGGGCCGACCGCCTCACTCATCCGGACGTTCGATCACCAAGGCCACCTCGAATCGGTGGTATGGTTCGCTCGACTTGACCACCTGGGCCGGGCGGATCTCGAGCCAACTGACCGGCTCGCCGCGGGGACCCGGCACCTCGTAGCGGAAGATCCGGGGGTCGTTGGTCAGCCGGCGCCCGAAACGGTGCTGCGTGACGAGAAACTGGATGAGCTTGCGCGCGTCGCCCGTCGTGCCCTGGAACGTGATCCGCTGCACTTGCTGCCGGGGATTGAAGTAATAGGTCAGCGCCCCGGCCAGGTCGTCTTGCCCGGTGCCCGTGACCAGGGGAACCCGATATCCTTGCAGCCGAAGTTCGGCCAGGCCGGCCGAGACGCGAGGCCACCGCGTCAGAATCCAGCCCGCGGTGATGTCGAACCGAAATGCCTCGGCCAGTCCCAGAGGATTGGGCCCCTCGAACCGAAGCGACGGATCGCTGCCGGGGACGCGCGGAGGCTGGTCCGTGGGCGTACTGAAGACCGCCGGTCCGGCGATCAGGTCGGCGCTACCTCCAGGGGCCCCTGGGCCGCCGGGAGGGGTTTCGGCGGGATTCCCCGGACCCGCGGAGAGCGACAACGTGGGCCATCGGGTCGCGCCGGCCTTCGACCACCACTGGTACGCCGAAAGGGCCAGCGGCGGCCCGGCAATCGCCAGAATCGGCACGATCGCAAGGACCAGCTTCCGCTGCATGGCGTTCCTCAAGGGCGTAAACGGATCAGATCGCGCAAGCCGACGCACCGGCAGCACGGACGGTACAATAGCGCATGGCCGCCGGCGTGTCCTACCGTTGTCAATCGACGCGACACGACCGCAACTTGGCCCCGAGTGTCTCTGCCGATGCTCCCCCGCAGCATCCGCAGCAACGATATCAGCCACGCAATCGGCATGGCCCTCTCACTCGACGATTACCGCTGGCTAATCGGCCCCGAGGCCGCCAAGTGGCTGGCGCGCGCCGCGGCCGACACCCGGTCGCTTCCCGCTCGGCTTTCTCGGCTGCGCGGATCGATCGGCGCCGAGCGGGCCAGATTGGTCCTCGAACAGGTGGAATTGCGCGCCCGGGCCCGGGCGAAGTTCTCCCAGGCCGATCGGATGTTCTTCACGCGCGTCGGTCTCGAACAAGCCAGCGACGAGTGGATCGCCGCGTACAAGGCCCGCCGGTTTCCCTCCCGGCAGCCCGTGGCCGACCTGTGCTGCGGTCTGGGGGGCGACCTCATGGCCCTGGCGCGTCGCGGCCCGGCGATCGGCGCCGAGCGCGACGAAACGACTGCCCTGTTGGCCGCGGAAAACGTGCGCGCGGCGGGCGTCGAGATCTGCCGCGTTGAAAGAGGGTGGTGGACCGGGGGCGATGCCGGGCTCTTGGCCACGCGAGGAGAATCGGGGACGACCATCGTGGTCGCCGAGGCCACGCAGTGCCCGCTTGCCGAACTGGCCGCCTGGCATATCGATCCGGACCGCCGCCCCCAAGGCCGGCGCACGACCCGAGTCGATCGGCACGAGCCCGACCTGCCGGCGATCGAGCGACTGCGTTCGATAAACCCGCACGCGGCCATCAAACTCGCTCCGGCATGCCAACCGCCGGACGCCTGGCGCCCCGAGGCCGAATTGGAGTGGATCAGCCGCGACCGCCAGTGCCGGCAATTGGTGGCGTGGTTCGGCCGGCTGGCCGAGCATCCGGGCTTGCGGCGAGCAACGGTTCTCGAAAGCCGCCAGCCCGAGGCTTCTTCTCGGCGCAGCGTGGTCGGCGATGCCGCCCTCGAGCCTCCTGTGGCCGACCGACTCGGCCGCTACGTGTTCGACCCCGACCCCGCCGTGGTCGCGGCGGGCCTGGTCGGCGTGGTCGCCGCGCGGCACGCCTTGTCGGCGATCGCCGCACGCGCGGCCTACCTGACCGGCGATCATCCGGCGACCGATGCCGCCCTTGCGTGTTTCGAGGTGACCGATGCGCTGCCCTTCGACCTCAAACGTCTGAAGTCGGTGCTCCGCGCGCGGGGGATCGGCCGGCTGGAAATCAAGAAGCGCGGCGTCTCCGAGGACCCGGAATCGCTCCGCCGGCGTCTCGCATTGCGCGGCGACCTTGCGGCGGTGCTCGTGTTGGCGCGCGTGGGCCGGTCGGTCACGGCCATCGTGGCACGTCGCATCGGCCCCGAAGCGGGCCCGTAAGGCTAAGGGCCTGTAAAACTATAAGTTGGGCAATCTTATGGAACCCAAGGAAGCGAAGCG
>JANLFZ010000488.1 GCA_024653385.1 Thermoguttaceae bacterium
CATGGGCTCGGGACGATCCAGGGGAAGGTCTTCCCGCTCGACCCGCCGCGCGATCGCCTCGACGTCGGCCCAGGCCGCCTGCCCGGCCGGGGCCCAGCGGGGGTCGGGCTTCACGTCGCCGGCCTCCGGCGGCGCCGCGGCGGGCGCCTTGGCCCGACGTGTCCGAAGCCAGTACCCCAGCCCCCAACTTCCCAGCGCCAAGGCCCCGGTCAGCGCCAACCACCCCCAGAGCCACCCGCGCTCGTACAGCCACAAGAAACCCGCCACGACCAGCGGCACATAGGGCAGGACAAAGACCAAGAACAACAGCAGCCACCAGGTCAGCAAGCGTCTCATGGCCCCGTGCCCTGCGTGCGTGTGATGCGACCGAGATACTCGCCAAGGCGCCGGCGCCCCTCGGCGTATTGGTCTTGATAGAGCCGCCGGAGCACCGAGGCGGACGGCAGATCGCCATCCAGCGCGTAACTGAAGTACGCGCACAACGTGCATCCCAGGGCATACGTGCTTGCCGCGGCGAACACGGCCGACACCGCCGAGCCGAAGCCGGGAAGGAACTTCAACAGCTCGCGCAGCCCCAGCCGGGCCGACACGCCCAGCCCCAGCGTGCTGAGCACCTCGGCCATGCGCTGGGCCTTCATCTCCTGCCCATACATCGAGGCCAGCGTGTGGAACATCTTCACCTGAATGGCGACGAACAGGGGGATATCGACCATGGGCACGGGCAGGCTGCCGGCCGCGCCGGCGGCCGCCGCGTAGGAGAGGATATACGGATGGGCCGCGCGGAAGTACGCGTCGCGCAGCGGCTGCCGCGCCTCGCGCGTGCCGCGCAGCATCGCCCGAAGCCCCAACGGCACCGCCTCCTCGATCGCCTCCCAAAGCGCATCGAGGCCGTAGTGCTCCGGCTCGAAGCCGTCCTCGGGCAAGGTGAAGTCGATGGGCACGAACCGGAACGCCGCGCCGAACGAGGCGCACTGCCGGCGCTGGCTGGCCAGCGATCGGGCCAGATCGGCGGGCACCTCCGGCGGCAAGGGGTCCCGGCCAAACGGATACGGCAGTACGTGCCGCGGCTCGCGCCACGGATAGCCCTCGTGCAGCGAGGTCTGGGCCACGATCACGGGCCAATCGGGATGACGCCGGACGATCTTCCCCAAGGGCCCCAGCACGCTCTGCTGGGCATGGTCCACGGCCTTCATGACCACGATCAGGCAGTGCGCCTGGTTCTCGAACAGGCGCATGTCTTCGTCGGGGTCGTAGTCCACCTCGCCCAGACCCCGCGTGTCGAGAAATCGCAGGAAGCAATCGTCGTCGGTGGGAAACGAATACAAGAGACTCGCGCGCGTGCAGGGCCGAAAGCCGTTGCCGATCTCCGCCCGCGTGCTGCCCGTGACCGCGCGGATGATCGACGTCTTGCCCGACTGGGCCTTGCCCAACAGCCAGAACACGGGAGCAGGCAGGTTCTGCCGCACTCGGCGCAGGCACTCCTCCAGCTCGGCGTCGCTGACCTTGGGGGCCCGGAGGTGCTCCCAAAGCTCCTTGAAGAACTCCCGCGGCCGGACCATGGCTAGCGCTTGGGTGATTCGGGCCAACGGGCCCCGTCGTGTCCCACCAACGATCAGTCTAACCGAACGGCCACGCCTCGCCCAGGGCCTGGCGCTGGAGATCGAGAAGCTGCCGGATGCCGGACCGGGCCAGCTCGACCAGCGCGACCAACTCGTCCGACGTGAAGGTGGCGCGTTCGCCCGTGCCTTGGACCTCGACGAACCGGCCGCCGGAGGTCATGACCACGTTCATGTCGACCGCGGCGCGCGAGTCTTCGTCGTAGTCGAGATCGAGCACCGGCCGGCCGTCCACCATGCCCACGCTCACCGCCGCCACGCTGTCGCGCAAGGGGTGTCGGGTTGGATCGGGAAGCGTCTGACGGATGGAAGCCACGGCGTCGACCAGGGCGACCAGCGCGCCGGTCACCGCGAGGGTGCGCGTTCCGCCATCGGCCTCGAGCACGTCGCAATCGAGTGTGATGGTGCGTTCGCCCAGGGCCTCCAGGTCGGCGATCGCCCGAAGGCTCCGCCCCACCAGCCGCTGGATCTCGCTGGTGCGCCCGTCGACGCGACCCGACCGTTCGCGGGGTTTTCGGGGCTGGGTGCTCCCCGGCAGCATGGCGTACTCGGCCGTGATCCAACCCTGGCCCTTGCCGGCCAGCCACGCGGGCACCTGGGCCTCGACGCTGGCGGTCGCAAGGACGATCGTGCGCCCCGCCTGGATGAGGACGCTGCCGGGCGCGGCGCGCGTGAAGAACCGCTCGATGCGCACCGGGCGCAGTTCATCGGGGCGGCGGGCGTCGTGTCGCATAAGGCGGTCCGGCTGCGGATCGGGCGTGGAACTACGACCCCAGCATACCCCCAACCGCCACTCGGCCGAAAGCCCCTCCCACCGCAACGTGGGCCCTTGTGTTAAGACGCGCCGGCGATTATGCTCGCCATGTTCCGTCAATCTGATCGTGATGCAACGCGAGGGAGGACCGTTTCATGTGTGACCACTGCACTCGCCGAGAGTTTCTAGGGGCCGGGGTGGCGGCGGGCGGGTTGATGCTCGCCAGCGCGGCTTGGACCCATGCCTGGGCTTCGGAGTCGGCCCCGAAGCCCCCAGGAAAGGCGAAGATCTGCGTCCTGTTCACCGGGGGGCCCGGCCCCGAAGACCGGGGATGGAACGCCGATCCCAAGCAGAAGGCGGCCATCCTCGCGCGCCTGACCGAGATGGAGCAGAAGCTCGCCAACGTCGAGCTTCTCATCGGCGACACCAACAGCGTCGAGCAGACCGCCGCCCTGTTGGCCAAGGCCGGGCCCGGAGCGCCCGTGCTGGCCTTCAACATGAACTGCTTCGCGTTGACGCGCATGGTGCAACCCGTCTTGGCCGAGAAGCGGCCGATGCTCGTGTTCTCGTTGCCGGCCAGCGGCCACGACTGGATGTACCCTCACCGGTGGCAGCGGCAAGGGCACCCGGTCACGCTCTTTCCGACCAGCGACCTCGACGAGATCGAGAGGGCACTGCGTCTGTTGCGGGTGATTCCGCTGATGCGGCAGACGCGGATTCTGCTCTTCCCGCCCGCCCGCGGCACCGCGCCGGCCCAGTCGCCGGATGAAATCAAGAAACGTCTGGGCGCCGAGGTGGTGGCCGTGGACGAGAAGATGTTCAACGATCAGATCGCCGCGGCGGACGAGAAAGCGGTGCAAGCCGAGGCCGCCCGGTGGACCGAAGGCGCCAAGGCCATCCTCGAGCCCACCAAGGAGGACATCGCGAAGGCGGCCCGCGTCAGCATCGCCCTCCAGAACCTGGTCAAGCAGCAGGCCGCCCAGGGGCTGGCCATCGGCACGTGCATGGGCTGGCTGCCCAAGGGCTTCCCCTGCCTGGGGTTCGCGCGGCTGCGCGACTCGGGCATTCCGGCCGCCTGCGAGGGCGACATGGATTCGCTGTTGACCATGTTGCTGTTCCAGTACGCGGCCGACCGCCCCGGTTTCCAGGGCAACGCCACGTTCGACACGTCGCGCAACGTCCTGTGGACCGCGCACTGCACCGCGCCGCTGCAACTCGATGGGCCCGAAGGCAAGCCCGCGCCCTACTTGCTGCGAGGGCATTCCGAAGTGGGCGGCAGCGGATGCGTGCCCGAGGTCCAGTACCGCGTCGGTGAGGTCATCACGCGCATGAAGCTGGTGAACCTCGACACCGTGCTCGCTTCGACCGGCAAGATCATCGAAGTGCCCGAGAAATCGGTCCGCGCCTGCCGCACGCAGATCGTCACCGAGGTGCGCGATGCCGCGAAGATGGCCGCCAACTGGAGCAGCGTCCTCCAGACCGAGGACGCCATGACCTTGCTCCACCGCGTGGTCGTCTACGGCGATCACATGGACAGCATCCGCCACCTGGCGCGGCTGATGAATCTCAGCGTCGTCGAGGAAGGCTAGAACTCCGGCAGGGTGTGGGCGCCTTGTACCCACGCAATTCGCCGTGGGTGCAAAGCATGCATTTTGCGCGGTCACCGGAGCTGCACGGGTTCCGAGATCCGTCGTCCCGAAACGTCTTCCAGGTGGGCCCAGAACGGACCGTCCGACGGCGGCCAGTTGGTGATCGTCATCAGCGTGTCCTTGGGCTTCAATTGCACCGCGATCCGGGCGGGGGTTCCCTGGGGCGGCCGGATCACCAGGAAATAGCGGTTCGACGACGAGGGCATGTGCCCGGGCAGAAACTCGTAGTCGACACTGAACGTCATCACGCTGCCCTCGGGCAGGGTCTGCGGCAAGGCCACGCCCGCCGACAGACGGACCTCGACCCCGGCGGGGGCCTTCGCTTCCATGGGCACGGGCGTCCGCGCCGCCGGGGCAGGCGCGGAGAGCGCCGCCGGGGCAGGCGCGGAGAGCGCGGCGGGCGCGGGTGCCGAAGCCGGCTTCGTCCCACCCGACGCCGCCGCGCCAGGCCCCTGGGCCGGTGGGGCGCTGGGCTGCGCACGCGATGGCGCCGGCTGATAGTCGCTGCACCCGCCAGCCCACCAGCCGACCGACACGATCACCAAGAAAAGACTGCTGGAACGCATCGCACCGCCCTCAAGAACGAACCGGGAAACCGAACCCTCTCATGGCATTCTAAGAGCGCGTCGGGTGGCACGGCCATCGCTTCGCTCTGGCCGTGCCA
>JANLFZ010000047.1:0-1940 GCA_024653385.1 Thermoguttaceae bacterium
GAACCGGACCGCGCGCAGCAGGCGAAGCTTGTCCTCGGCGAAGCGCTGGCGAGGGTCGCCGATCGCGCGGAGGAGGCGGCGGGCCAGATCGTCGCGCCCGCCGACATAGTCGATGACCTCTTGCGCCACCGGATCGTAAAACAGCCCGTTGATCGTAAAATCACGCCGCGCCGCGTCTTCCTCGGGCGAGCTGAAGACGACCTCGTCGGGATGACGCCCGTCGCTGTAGGTCCGATCGGAGCGGAACGTGGCCACCTCGATCTGCCCGGCCCCCGGCGGCCCCACGACCGTGATCACGCCGAAGGCCGCGCCCACGGCCACGGTCCGCCGGCGGCCGAAGACCTGGCGGACTTGCTCGGGCACGGCGCTGGTGGCCACGTCGTAGTCCTTGGGATCCAGGCCCATGAGCTGGTCCCGCACGCAGCCCCCGGCCCAATACGCCAGAAAACCCGCCGCGCGCAGCCGCCGCACGACCTCCTCGGCAAACTGTCGGGGCGACTGGGGCTTGAGGTTCGACAAGGGCGTGGCACAATCGCTGGCTGAGCCGCTTGGCATCCTGACCCAGGCGCGGGCGGCGGCCCGCGCGCCCGAAGCGGCAAGCGCCGTTATTGTATCGCGCCCTATTGGGAAGATGCAGACGTGGCATGGACGCTGACGGGGGGTAATGGGCCACACGCTAAGGTGGTCTCGAAAACGTGGGTTCGTCGTCCTTTGGCAGCTCCCGTGAGTCCGCGGAATAACATTTGACACGCTGCTTTTCGTGAGACTAGAATCGAACCCTGGATCGGAAGAGAGGCGCTGAGAGCATGCGCGGCTTCATTTGAGGTGGTTTGGTTGAGGAGGTGTTCTATGACGCTCCGTCATCCGAGGCGGGCATTCACGCTCGTCGAATTGCTCGTGGTGATCGCCATCATCGGAATCCTCATCATGTTGTTGCTGCCGGCGATCCAGCGGGCTCGAGAGTCGGCCCGCCGCGCCAGTTGCCTCAACAAGCTCAAACAGATCGGCTTGGCGTTCCATACGTTCCACGAGAACAAGCGACACTTCCCCCCGTCTTGCCGCATCCGCCGGGATCCGAACACCAGGGCCATCGTCGAGATGCGGGGTTGGAGTTGGGTTGTCGATCTGTTGCCGCACCTCGAACAGGAGCAGCTGTGGAAGTCGCTGGATGTCGAGGGCGGTTGGCCCTTGATCCCCTACGGCGTGCCCGACGCGCACTCGTATGCCACGGCTCAGTCGCTGCCCGAACTGCTTTGCCCAAGCTTCGCGGGCGAGAAGTGGTCCGACTACCCGGAGACCTGGTACGCCATCTCGAACTACAAGGTGATGGCGGCAACGCACTTTGCCAGCCTCAGCCGGGCGACGATGAACGTCTACACGCCGCTGTATAACCCGGACGGGTACCATCCCGACGGCGCCTGCTTCCCGGGCTCGAAGCTCCGCTTCGCCGATTTCAAGGACGGCACCGCGCACACGTTCATGGCCACCGAGACGACCGAGCAGCGGATCGCCACATGGTCTTGGGGATGGCAAATGGCCCTGGTCGGTTTGCCCACCGAAATCGACCTCCGCGGACGGAGCGAACTGGCCCCGGACCGCGTGTATTTCGACAATCGCTGGACGCGCCGCTACTGGCATCCTTGGGGCTTCAACGGCCGTTACGGCGAGGAGAGCAACCTCGACCCCGACATGCGCACGTTCATCGGCCGGACCGACGAGGTCTACATCGACTGGCCGTATCATCGGGGATGGACCACGGGCTCGGTCACGGTGCCGGACGAGAAGTACGGGCCGCGGTCGCATCACCCGGGCGTGACGAACCACCTGATGGCCGACGCGAGCGTGCATAGCATCGACAACGGCATCGACGTGGCCATGTTCGACGTCCCCGACGAGGTCTCGGCGGCGTGGGCGCCGATCGCGGCCAGCCACGGCGCAGT
>JANLFZ010000047.1:1950-12467 GCA_024653385.1 Thermoguttaceae bacterium
CTTCACCGAATAGGCTCGGTCGAACCGTCCAGGGTTGGCAACCGCCGCCCCCTCCCGCGAGGTGGCGGCGGTTGGCGTTTCTTGGGTTCTCGCCAAGTCCCCCGGGGGCGTCATCCAGTCATCGAGCGGTTCTATGGGAACTGGCCTTGCCACCCCCCGGCGGCCTTGCTACCATTCGCCCCGCTTGTCGAGACCGGCCCCGCCGCAGGTAGTTCTCGGAGTGGGACATCATGCGCCGATTCGCCCACCGCAGTTGGGTGATTCTGCTATTGCTGGCTGCGCTGGCCGGCTGCGCCGAGAACGCACTGGTGCTGAAGGGCCAGACCGAGAAGCTGCGCCAGGAACAGTTGGCCTTGGCGCGGCAGAAGGACGAACTCCAAAACCGCGCCAGTGCCCTGGACCGAGACAATCAGGAGCAAGCGGCCCTCTTGGCCCAGGTCCGCCAGCAGAACAAGCTGCTGGAAGAACAGGTGTCGGTGCTCCGCGATCAGCTTTCCAGCACGACGGCCCAACTGACGCGGCTTCGCGACGAGAAACGGGCCACCGAGCAGAAGATCCAGGCGATGACCGCCTCGCTCCAGCGGCAGGGCGGGATCCCCATCACGCCGAACAACCGCCTTCTTCAGACGCTTCCGGCGATCAATCTGCCCGACGTCTACGTGCGGCGCGACGGCGATGTGGTGCGCGTGGAGTTGCCTTCGCACCGGATGTTCGAGCCGGGCACCGCCCGGCTGTTGCCCGGCGCGCCCCAGCTTGTGGCCACCGCCGTGGCCGAAGTGATGCGCCTGTATCCGCAACAGATCCTGGGCATCGAGGGGCATACCGACTCGGATCCGGTGTCGAACGCCCAGTACCGCAATAACCACCAGCTTTCGGTGGCCCGGGCGCTTCAGGTGTACGACATGTTGGTGACCCACGCCCGCGTGCCGCAGAATCAACTCTTCGTCGTCGGTCACGGAGGCAACCATCCGGTCTTCTCCAACGCCACGCCCGCCGGCAAGCAGCGCAACAACCGCATCGAGTTGGTGGTCTACCCCGAGACCGTCTCCCGGTAGGGACACGCGCCAAGCGGCAGGCTATCGGTCCGCCATCACCTCGACGTGCATTTCGCGGCCGCGCGGCGGGTTGACGAGGACGACGGCGTCGCGCGTGAAACTCTTGATCGGCTTTCCGTCGACCGCGACGATGGCGATCGGCCTGCCGCCGGGGATCCGCGGGTAGAGCACGATGCGCTCCAGGGGCCGCTCGGCCTGGTCGCCGCGAGGGGCAATGCGCACGTGGTAGCGGATCGTCCGGCCGTCGGCGTCCGGCTCGATCGTCAGGTCCAATCGCCCGAAATGAGTCGGCAGGTCCGAGACGGCCACGCGCCGGCCCGGCTCGTGCCAGCGGCGGAACAGGGCCGGGGTGAGCCACAGCGACTGGCCATCCTCGAACACGAACAGGTGCCGGAAGAGGTTGATCCACTGGGCGTCGGCCCACATGTGCGGCTGGTCGCCGCCGGCGATGAGGTTCGAGTAGCCCTCGCCCCACGAGAACGTGCTGCCGGCCGTGTCGGTCATCGCGCAGAAGTAATCGAGCGCGCGGTCGGGCTCGCCGCGCAGGAGGTAGCTCATGGCGCGATCCACGCCGATGTACGGCCAGAAGCCCCCTTGCCCCTCGCTGTGCAGCCCACCGCCCCAGGCATTGGACATCGCCTCCATCTTGCGCCACGTGGCGGTCAGCATGGGGTCGTGCGGATCGACCGCGCGGCACGGCCAGACGAGGCAGTTGTGGGCCCAGAAGCCGTACATGCCCACGCCCTCGGGCTCGACGCCGAACCACAGATGGCCCTCGTACAGTCCGGTTCGCTTCCGGGTCTGGCGGAACGAGCGGGCCAGGCTGCGTTTCAGGTCGAGTCCCTCGGCCGCAAAGAGTTGCGCGTCGGCGGCGGCGCCGGCGGCTGCCGCCGCGTCGGCCGCCTCGCGAAGGCCAAGCACGCCGAACGCATTGAGGTAGTACATGTGCATCCCGCGGCCGACCTCCATCACTTCCATCGCCCCCGGCTCCAACAGGCCGTGGCGCGGATCGGCCGGATCCTTCACCTCGGCCATGTGCTTGCGCCGCGAGTTGACGAGCCACATGGCCCCGCGGCGGATGTACGGGTAGGCCGTCTTCGTCAGCCACGCACGGTCGCCCGTGAGCTTCCAGTGCTCGACCAGGGCCCAGAGGTTCTGGCCTTGCGTGTCCCACTGCCCGGGCCGGGTGTTCCAGAGGCCGCTGGGCAACATGCCCAACTGAAGCGGCTTGCCGTCGAAGGCGATCGGGCCCGGGGGCACGTCCTTCACGTCGCGGCAGTAGACTTCCAACAGCCGCCGCGATCGATCGGCCAGTCCCGCCAGGTCGAAGGCATAGACCACGTAGGCCTGGTCGCGGTAGGCGTGGTCGAAGTAGAAGAACGGGCTGCACGCGTTGTAGCAAAGGTCGCGGTCGAGGTTCACATCGAGGATGGCCCTTGTGGCCAGCCGCGAGTGGAGCACCTGGACGAGCACCGGATCGGGCACTTCGAACTTCGCCACGGGCTCGAAGAACGCTGCCCAGAACCTCGCCAGTTCGGTTTCGGCCGTCCGGGGATCGAGGCCCTTGAGCCTCGCCAGCGTTTCGGGCGAGACGGGCGGCACGGCCTCGCCGGGCAGCACGTCGCGGAACGCGTGGGCGATGTAGCCCATGCTCACCGGCTGGCGGCGGTGGATCGCGGGCACCTTGAGCCACCACGTCTTCGTCTCGCCCGGGGCCACCGTGCCGCCGTAGCGAAGCGCAAGGCGCGCAAGTCCCACATCGCTCTTGTCGTAATAGTACCCGGCCGGGTCCTGCTCGGGCGTCGCGCCGACGTCCACGTGGCGGAGGCACTGGGCGTTCATCGCGCCGCTGGTGACGGCTTCCAGGTTCTCGACCTTGGTGCCCTCGGGGAAGACGTAGATCGCGCTTAGGCGCGTGTGGCGGATGCGCGACGTCGCGGCCACGCCCGCGCCGACCTCCAGGTAGCCGTCGCCGTCGACGTCGTGCGCGGCGTCGAAGCCCACGCACAGCGGCAAGGGGTGCTTCCGGGTCCACTCGATCCAGTCGAGCGTCTTGGGCAGAGCGCCCTCGACGCGGTACTCGTAGACCAGGTCGCCCGGCTTCGTGGGCCGTTCCAGCAGATGGCCGCTGATGTGCGGCGTGGCGGCCAGATAGACGACGTGTTTCTTCTTCGGTTCGACCTTGACGCGGTAGACGACCGGCAAGCCGTCGAGTCCCAAGCGGTAGGTGGCGATGGCCGGTTCGGTTTTGCCCGGCCCGCCGCCGGTGGCATAGGCCTTGGCCCGCTTGTCGCACAGTCCCCAATCGCGGAGGACGAGGTTCGATCCGTCGGGGGGATCGACCACGACGAACGGCGCGCCGGCAAGCCCTCGCACCACGCTTTGATCGAGCCGCATGTCGGGCGGGCCGTCCAGACCGGCCACCAGCCGGCTGGCGATCGGCTGCTTGGTCGGGTTCTGGATCTGGAGCTTGTAGAGGTCGAAGTTGCCCAACTCGGCGCTGGGGATGGTCATCACCGAGACCTTGTAGAGCAGTCCCTCGTGGCGCCAACCGGCCCAGATCGCGGGCATGCGCTGGCCGACCAGCCCCAGCCGGAACGTGTCGAGGCTGCCAGGCTCGATCTCGCGCCGGCCTTCGTCGAGGCGGAACACGAGGTCGAAGGCCGGGTAGCGAACGCGCAGATCGCGCCCCATGCAGTTGAAGTCGAAATTGCCGATGGCGCCGAAGGCGGTCCATTCGTTGGCGGCGCTATTGCGGCCGGGGGCGCATTCCTCGAAGCTGGCCTCGAACTTCTCGACCCGCTTCTCGTCGACGTTCTTCAGACGCAGCGGTACGTACTGTCCGCGCCCGACCCGCGACAAGAACTCCAGCTCGCGCGATCGGGCCAGCGCCGCCTCGTCGGCTCGCGCCAGCCGCCGGATGGCTGCTTCGCGGAACCACCCCGGCTCGCCGTCCCAGGGCGACAGAAAGAACGAGGTCACCTGGGCACTCGACCAGCCGAGGGTCTTGCGAATGTCGTCCAAGAGCCGACGGCGCTGGGTATTCCACTCGCGTGGCGGCGTGGGCGCGACGGTGATCTCGATGGTGGGATCGGCCGAGGGCGGCTCGGCCCATTGTCCGGCGGCGTAACCCAGGTACCGCGTCTGTCCGGTCTCGGGGTTCTTGAGCCCGACCTGGACGATCGTGACCTGCCCCTTGTCCTTCTTCCACGACCAGGCCAGTTCGGTGTCGGCCGTGACGAAGGCCGGCTCGTCGATGCGCATTCCCGCCTGTTTGGTGCGCACGGCAAAGCAGGGCTTGCCGTCGAGCGGGTCCTTGACGAGTTCCGGCGTGCCCTGCTCAAGTGCCCGGCGCACCGGTTCGTCGCCCAAGAGCAGCAGATCGAAGCGCGGCGGTGCGCCCGGGCTTGGGGCGTCGTCGGGCCCGTGGAGGGGAAAGAGCGTCTGGCCGCTCGCCTGGGCCACCAGGGCCAGTGCGGCCAACAGTGCCGTCGAACGCCAAGAGACCATGGCAAGGGCTCCGAGATGCTCGTTTGGCCGATGCGCCGAATCGCAACGGTGGCCGCCTCGAGGCCACCCGTCGGCAGGCCCGATTCTACGCCAGCCGACGGCCGCGAAAAAGGCGCCCCCAAGCGACCGACTCAGGTTTCGGGCGGCGAGTCGCCGCGCGGCGGCTCCAGGGCGTACTTTCGGATGCGGTGGCGGAGCGTGTTGCGGCTGATGCCCAGGAGCCGCGCCGTGTGGACCTGGTTGTACGCGCATTGCTCCAGAGCGCGCGTGATGAGCGTCCGCTCGACAAGGTCGATCAGGCTGGCGTGCGCCCGCTTGCCCACCGCGCCGAGCACTTCGCTTACCAGGTCGTCGACCCGCTGCTGGAGTGCCGGGGCCAACTCGGCGCCGCCCGCCGGGGGTCCGCTCTCGCCCTCGGGTTCCAGCCGCACATGCTCGGCCAAGAGCACGTCGCCGTGGCACATGAGCACGGCCCGGCGCAGGCAATTCTCGAGTTGCCGCACGTTGCCGGGCCAGGGGTACGACTGGAGCTTGCGGATGGTGTTCTCGGCCACGTAGCGGACCGGGCTGCCGTACTCCGCCGCGAACCGGCCGACGAAGTAATCGACCAGCGCGGGCACGTCGTCCAATCGGGCCCGAAGGGGCGGCAGGTGGATCGAGATGATCCGCAGCCGGTAGTAGAGATCCTCGCGGAAGCGGCCTTGGCGGACCTCTTTCTCCAGGTTCTTGTTCGTCGCGGCCAGAAGCCGCACATCGACTTTGATCGTCTCGGTCCCGCCCAGCCGCTCGAACTCGCCTTCCTGAAGCACGCGGAGCACCTTGGCCTGGGTCGCTAGCGACATGTCGCCGATTTCGTCGAAGAACAGCGTGCCCTCGTGGCATCGCTCGAACTTGCCGATGTGCGTCCGGTCGGCCCCGGTGAACGCCCCGCGCTCGTAGCCGAACAACTCGCTCTCGAAGAGCGTCTCGGGAATGGCCGCGCAGTTGACGGCCATGAAGGGCTTCTCGACGCGGTGGCTGTGGTGGTAGATCGCCCGGGCCACCAGTTCCTTGCCCGTGCCGCTCTCGCCGGTGATCAGCACCGTCACGTCCTTGGCCGCCACCTGGCCGATGAGCTTGAACACCTCCTGGATCTTCCGGTTGTTGCCGACGACCGCACCGTGCGGATCGTCGGCGGTGATGCGGTTGACCGCATCGGGGAGGCTCACCACCTCGCGCATCAGGCGGCTGACCTCCAGGGCGTCGGCGGTGATGCGCTTGAGTTCCTCGGTATCGAAGGGCTTCAGCAGGTAGTCGTAGGCCCCGCGCTTCATCGCCTCGATCGCCGTTTCGGTCGTGCCGAAGGCCGTCATGATGATCACGGGCGTCTTCACCTGAAGCCGCTTGATCTCGGCGAGTGTGTCCAGGCCGTTGAGTCCCGGCATCTTGTAGTCGAGCAGGATGACATCGAACGGCTCTTGGGACACCCGGGCCAAGGCCGACACGCCGTCGGAACACGACGCCACCTCGTACCCCAGCTTCGCATACAGGCGGGTGAGGAAGTGGACCAGCCCCTCGTCGTTGTCAACCACCAGGATTCTCGGCATGGTCGGGCCCTCGGGCGTCGCTTGCAGGCAGGAAGATGGAGAAGGTCGCCCCCTGGCCGGGCCGGCTGTCGACCACGATCGTGCCGCCGTGCCGGTCGATCGTCCCCTGAACGATCGCCAACCCCAAGCCCGACCCGGAGGCCTTCGTCGTGAAAAACGGCTCGAAGAGCCGGTGCCGCACCGCCTCGGGAATGCCCGGGCCCGAGTCCGACACGTCGATCCGCACCCGGCAGGGTCCGGTGCCCGGCGGTTCGGGCGGCGCGGGCGCGACGGAGATTGCGAGTCGTCCGCCGTCGGGCATCACCTCCAAGGCGTTGACCAAGAGGTTCACCAGAACCTCGCCCAATTGCCGCACGTCGCCCTCGACCTTGGGTAGCACGCCGGCCAAGCGCTTCTCGATCTCCACCTCTTGCTGGTTGGCGCGGGGCTGCACCACCAAGAGGGCGTCGTCGATCAGCTTCGGAAAATTGACCTCCGTTAGGCAAGGTTCTTGGGGCCGGGCGAAGCTGAGAAAGTGATGGATCGTGGCCTCCATGCGACGTACCTGGCGCATGGCCACGTCGAAATCCTCGGCCTGGTCCGGCCCGAGCTGGATGTCCTCGAGGATCGACTGGAGGAACAGCTTGAGCGACGTCAAGGGCGTGCGGATCTCGTGGGCCACGCCCGCCGCCAATCGCCCCAGGGCCGCCAGGCGCTCGGAGCGGGCGGCGGCCTCGAGGGTGTGGCGCAGCTTCTCTTCCGACTTGCGAAGCTCCTCTTCGGTGACGCCGATCTTCTCCTGGAGCCGAGCCTGCCGCTCCCACAGGCGATTGGCCATGGTGCGGAAGGCCTGGTCGAGCACGCCGATCTCGTCGGTGCGCGGGCGTGGCGCGGCGGCCAAGGCCCGCGCGAAATCGCCTTGCGACAACGCATCGGCCGCGTCGCTCAGAGCGAGGATCGGTGAGGCCACATACGAGGCCAGCCCCCACGAAAGGCCGATCGCCACGAGCACCGTCGCCGCGACCGCGGCCGAAATGTTCCAGGCCAGGCGATCGGCGCTGGCAAAGGCCTCGTCGCGGTCCTGCTCGACGACCACGTACCAGGGCATGCCGGCCACCCGCCGGAACGCCCCCAGCACCGCGATTCCCCGGTAATCGGTGTAGATCGGCCCCACGTGCTCGTCGAACAGATTGAAGAAGCTCTCGGAGCGGGCGATCGTGTCGCGCAGCACGCGCTCGGGCTGCTTGTGCGCAAGAAAGGTGCCTTCGCCATCGACCAGGTAGCACTCGCCCGTCTCACCGAGGGAGACGTTGAGCACCTGGGCAAGGATGGCCTGGGTGTCGACCACGGCGCAGACCACCCCGGCAGGCTCGCCCCGGGGGTCGCGAATCGTTTCGAAGATCGAAAACACGGCTTCTCCGTGCGACGGGTCCCAATGCACGGGCGACACGTAGGTCCCATGCCGCACGGCTTCCCGATAGCCCGCTTCGTCGTCGGCCGGCCGCGGCTGGCCCTCGGCGCTGTCGTAGACCGTGCGCCCTTGCGGCCCGAGCACGAGAAAACGCCGGTACGCGCGGTACTGCTCGCCCACCAGCGCGAGGTACGGGGCAATCTCGGCCACGTCGAGGCTCCGCATGACGGCCGACCGGGCCAGCACGGCGACGTCGGCCTTGCGTTCGGCCATCCATCGCTGAAGCAGTTCCTGCTTGTCGGCGGCGACGTTCTCCAGTTGGCTCGTGACGATGGCGGCGATCACCGCATCGGCCGTGCGCACGGCGAAGTACCCCACAACGCCCAAGGGAATCGTCGATCCCAGCACGAACACGACCGCCACGCGGAAGCGGAGGCCTTTGAGCCAGGCAGGTCGCACCACGTGAAGCGCCTCGTTGTCGACAAGCCCCCAATGGCACCCGGGGCGCCCGCCCGGCGCCCTTCAGACCGCCCCTTGACAACCGGTATTCTAGTGGTCGTACCCCACACCCGCAAGGCGGACGGCGACGCCGTGCGGCGGTCGCCTCTTTTCCCCACCCGTTCGGCAGGGTACACTGCACGGGTGAGACGATTGCGCGGGCAGCAAGCGATGCCTGATGCCCAGGAACGGTGGTAGGCTAACGCGCGACGCACGGGACGACCTGACCTTTCCGAAGGGTGGAAATGTCCAAAGACATCTCGAAGATCCTTCAAGAGTGGGAGTACGACGGCAGCGAGATCATGGTCCGCCTCATCCGGGGGGACGATGGCCGCGAAAAAGTACAACTTCGCGTGGATCTTGGCTTGCTCCAGATGGAGCTGAACGGCCGGCCCGACGGCGTCCGGCCCGAGGGCCACGAATCGTGGCTCGACTATTACCAGGCGAAACACCAGTCCCACGAGGCCCGATCCGACGACCCCTTCGAGCTTGGCGAGGAAGACTGCCTTCGGCTGTGGCGCGAGGGGGTACAATACTACCATCGTTATCTGAGTTTCTGGCATTTAAAGCTCTACGACCTGTGCGCGCGCGACACCGAGCGGAATCTCCGGTTGTTCGCCTTCGTTCGCCGTTTCGCGGCCAACGAGCGGACCAAGGTCCAATTCGATCAGTTCCGGCCGTACGTGTTGATGATGCACGCGCGGGCGGTGGCGACGCCGCAGATCGAGCGGGGGGACTTTGCCGGGGCCCTGCGGGCGATCGACGCGGGGATCGAGGGAATCCGCGAGTTTCTCGAGGAGTATGATCAGAGCCACGACGAGGAGGAGTGCACCGAACTGTCCAACCTGCTGCGATGGCGCGAAGAGGTGCTCGCCCAGGCCGATCTCCAGCCCGAAGGCGAACCGGCCATCCGGCTCGAGATCCTTCGCCGCCGTCTTCAAGAGGCGGTGTCCATCGAGGCGTTCGAAGAGGCCGCTCGGCTCCGCGACGAGATCCGTAGACTCTCGACCCAAGGCTGATTGCCGCGATTTCCATCCTCCCCTCCTTCCCTGCTGCCTTGTGCCGTGAAACTCTTCCGCAGTCTTGACAACTTGCCCGACTCCAGCCGCCGGGGCGCCGTGACCATCGGCAATTTCGACGGCGTCCACCGTGGACATGCCCGGATCGTCGAGCGACTGGTCGCCAAGGCGCGGCAGTTCGGCGGTCCGGCCGTCGTGTTCACGTTCGACCCGCACCCGGTGCGATTGCTGCGGCCCGACAAGGCCCCGCCCCCCTTGACCTGGACCGATCGCAAGGCGGACCTGCTGGCCGAGTTGGGCATCGACGCGCTGATTGCTTGTCCCACCGATTTCCAGTTTCTCCAGCAAAGCGCCCGCGAGTTCTTCGACCGCGTGATCCGCGATGCGCTGCAAGCCCGGGCCGTGGTCGAAGGGGCGAACTTCTTCTTCGGGCGCGATCGTTCCGGCAACGTCCAGCGCCTGAGGGAATACTGCGCCGAGGCGGGCATGGCCCTGG
Source organism: Thermoguttaceae bacterium (assembly GCA_024653385.1). Classification (GTDB taxonomy): domain Bacteria; phylum Planctomycetota; class Planctomycetia; order Pirellulales; family Thermoguttaceae; genus JANLFZ01. The sequence goes on from JANLFZ010000047.1 coordinate 11,505, forward strand.
AGGTCGTCGAGCCGGTGGTCCTCGATGGCGAGGTCGTCTCCAGCTCCCGCATTCGGACCCTGGTGGCCCAAGGGCACGTCGAGGCCGCGCGCCGGCTGCTCACGCAACCCTACCGAATTCGGGGGCGGGTGGTTCGAGGCGCGGGCCGGGGACGCCAACTGGGCTTTCCCACGGCCAACCTCGATCGCGTCGGCACCCTGTTGCCTGCCGAGGGGATCTATGCCGGCCGAGTCCCGCTCGACGGCGCCGTGCTCCCCGCCGCGATCAGCCTCGGTCCCAACCCCACCTTTGGCGAAGGGGCCCTGAAGGTCGAGGTCCACCTGCTGGACTACACGGGCTGGCTCTACGACCGGGAACTCGAAGTCGACTTCCTCGCGCGGCTCCGCGACATCCAGCGCTACGAATCGGTCGAGCAGCTCTTGCGCCAGATGGACCGCGACATCGCGGCGGCGCGCCAGTGGGCCGTCCAGGCCGCGTGAAACTCCCCATACCGACCCGAAGCGCCGGCGCGGGCCGACTGTGAGTGGCCCTCGCCGGCGACCGACGAGGGTCGGTCGCTGTCCATCGGCGCCAGCGAGGGCGAATCGTCGCCGGCCCGCGCAAGCGCCGGCCGGTCTCTGTCGGCCCCTCGTTGACGAAAGCGCCAGCCAAGGTCAGTCCTTGTCGGCCCCTCGCTGGCGCGTCGGGTCGGTATGGGGCGAGCGCTACCTCGATGGAGCCGCGTACGCGCCCAATGTCGGTTTCTGCTCGCGAGGGCGAGGCTCGCTGCCGGCCGGGTGGCGGTACTGCCAGCCCAGCGGCGCCAGCACATCGCGGTCGGGCATGCCCGGCACGCACGGCAGGGCAAGGTCCTCGGCCGAGAGATCCACGACCGCCAGCCTCGCGGCCGCGGGGGTCAGCCGGTAATCGTGCCGCTTCGGGCTGATAAACAGGTCGAAGACCGGCCGATGGAACACGTTCGCC
>JANLFZ010000047.1:12477-14330 GCA_024653385.1 Thermoguttaceae bacterium
AGCGCCCGAGCAAGCGCCACGCGCTGCTGCTGGCCCCCGGAGAGCTGCGCCGGGCGCCGCGCCTCGAGACCGGTAAGGCGCACCAGCGCCAGCATCTCGGCCACGCTGGTGGCGAAATCGCCGCTGAACCAGTTGTGCCTGCCGACGACGTTCGACAGCCGGGCGCCGTTGCGCGCCGCGGCAATGACCTGGCGCGCTTGCCGAGCGCCGCCGTCGCAGATCAGATTCCCCACGAGGCGCGCTTTGGTCTTCGCCGCCGACAGATCGACCACCGGAGCGATAAACGGCGTGACGACGGTGTTCATCGCCAGGTAGAGCGTGCCGTCGTGGTCGCGGCCGCCATCCTGGCCGAAGTGGATGACCCCGCGGTTGCCGCGGCACTTGGGGTCCTTGACGATCACATTACCCACCAGCACCGCGTGGCTCTCGGGCAACGTCGTTTCGGCGGCGTCGACGAGATCGAACTCGCGGTTCGACGCATCGTGGACGTAGCAGAACTCGATGCGGTTGAAATGCGCCCGGCTCTTCACATTGTGGCCCGTGAGGCTTGCATAGACCTCGCAGAATCGGAGGCTGACGCTGGCCCCGCCGAGGTAGAGATTGTGGTTATAGCCCGGGTTGCGGAAATCGCCGTTGTGATGGATCACGCAGTGCTCGATTCGCTGGTCCACGGCCGAGCTGAGACTTCCGTCGCCATTGGACATGATGCCCATGTCGTTATCGTGGATGGCGCAATGCCGCACCGTGACTCGGTTGGCCTGGTTGATGCGGACGCCGGCGCCGTTGTTGCTGTCGTTGTGCGCGTCGTACAACTCGAAGCCGACCAGGAGACAGTCGTCGGCCCCCGGATTGAACTGAAAGATCGCCCGCGGCGTGCTCCCCGCGCCGCTGTAACGGAACCCCTTCCCGGAGATCTTGACCCACGGGTGCCCGTCGCCCGGGACTCCGCGGAAGGTGACCTGCTTCTGGCGGACCTGAACCGCGGTGCGCTCGTAGGGCTGGCCTTGCTCGCGCGGATAGACGAGCACCAGGTCGCCCGGCTGGGCCCTGGCGTTGGCGTCCTCGATGCGGGCGAACGGCTTGCCGGGTCCGACCTCCAGGGTGGCTCCTGGCGCCGAAAGCCCGCAGGTGGCAAGAATCGCCGCAAACCCCATCAGGACTCCACGATCGATGCTCAGCCTGGCGCGTCGGCATGACATGGGAGAATCCTCCATGGCGGTGGTACTCTTTGCGCGGCGCGCAGTGTACCACGTTCGAGTCGGTCCGGCGAGACCAAGGCCAAACCACCACGTCCAGCCTCGGCCCAACAACCCGCGCTACGAACGGTGCAAGGGTCAGCCGGCGCTGGCGCCCCATGACGGCCTTGCGGGCCCTCGCGGTCTTTACTCGGGCAGCGGTTTGCCCTTGGTCTCCGGGGCGAGCCAGATGAAGACGAGGCCGAGCACGTAGATCAGCGTAATGGTGGCCCCCGCGCTGGCGTAGTCGCCGCCGAGCAAACGCACCAGGGCTCCCATCTGGACCGCGCCAGCCGCCGCCAGGATGCGGCCGAAATTGAAGCTCAGGCCCTGCCCTGTCGCCCGAACCCGCGTCGGGAACAACTCGGGCAGGTATAGCGGCAGCCAGCCGTAGAAGGCCGCCGTGACCCCGCCCACGAAGCACGCCATCAGCCCAAAGCCGGTGTCGAACGGGTCCATCGCCCGGAACAAATAGGCACACGAAACCAGCGAGAGCAGCGACAGGGCGAAGTACACGGGCCGGCGCCCCCAGATGCCGCCGATGACCGGAGCGACGAAGCAGGCGACGATCGCGCCGATGGCCAGCACGATCTGAATGCCCGCCTTCGCCCGCGCAGC
>JANLFZ010000047.1:14341-15569 GCA_024653385.1 Thermoguttaceae bacterium
TCGGGCATTTGCTTGCGCGCCTCTTGAAGCGCCGCGCCCAGGGCATTGGCGGGCACGCTGGTCATCTTCGACTCGGGCATTTGGGCCTCGACCAGCTGGGCCTGCTGCCGCTGCTCGACCCAGTTCGGAATCCACCCCGACACGGCGGCCCAAGTGCCGATGAGCGGAATCGACGAAAACACGATCGCCAGCACCGTCTTCTTCCACAGGCCGGCGCCGAAGATCTCCACGATGGGCAATTGCCGAGCGGTCTTCGACGCGGTCTTCCATCGTTCCGATTCGGGGACCATCAAGCTGACGAACAAGGCCAAGAACGCGGGCACCGCCCCCACCAGCATCAACCACCGCCACGAGCCCGCCATCACCGGAAAGCAATACGCCACAATGCCGATGAACAGGAAGCCGAAATTGGCCGCGGCGCCGATGGCGCCGGCCAGCTTGGGGCGATGCCGCTCGGGCCAACACTCGACGACCAGCGCCACGGCCACGGCCCACTCGCCGCCCATGCCCAGCGACGCGATGAACCGGAACAGCCCCAGATGCCAGGCCTGCTGCGCGAAGAAGCCGGCTCCGGTAAACAGCGAATAGACGAGGATGCTCAGGACCATCGCCCGGACCCGACCGATCCGGTCCCCAAGCCAGCCGAACACCAACCCGCCCATCGCCGCGCCCAAGAGGAAACATGCCACGATGATGCCGTTCCACCAGCCCACGTCCGCATCGCCGATGTCCTTGAGCAATTCCTGGAGGGCCGGGCGCGAGACCAACGGAAACAGACCGATCTCGACCCCATCGAACATCCAGCCGAGGAACGCGGCCGCCAGGACGAGCCATTGAGCCCGAGTCGATGTCTGGCTCTCGCCCGCCGGAACCGGTGCAGTCCGCTGGGAATCGTCAGCCGTGCCGGTCATGGGATTCTCCGTGGCGGCCCTCGGTCTTGTCCCAGCCGATGCGCGGGAGCCGATACGATGGGCCGATCTTGGGGCCTGGAAAACCACCCGTTGGGAACACGCAAGAGCCAGAAGGCACCGCCCCCTTGCTCTTTCCGTTCCTTCCGTTGGCGGTCCAAGATACCAGAACTCCCGAGGGAAGCAAGGGTGCTCCGAGTCGCGACCGCGGACCGCAGAAGGGAATCCCACGCACCATGCCGCCGACCTTCGACCGGCGGGCCGCGACCGTGGCTCACTGCGGGGGTATCTTACCCCCGGATCACGTCGAGCGGCTCGAA
>JANLFZ010000047.1:15579-20497 GCA_024653385.1 Thermoguttaceae bacterium
AAGGGTTTGCCGAGCACGGGCAGGCTTTCGAAGCCCAGCCACCGCTCGAGCACGGTGGCGTAGACGCGGCGGAAATCGGTGTGGTGGCGCTGGCCGCCGTTCTCGCGGTCGGTGAGGTTGGGATGCCGGCCCACCAGTCCGCCGCGCAGCCTGCCGCCCGCCAGGAACATGGGCGCCGCCGACCCGTGGTCCGTCCCGCGCCGGCCATTCTCGACGACGGTCCGGCCGAACTCCGAGAACGTCATCACCAGCACGCGGTCCAGGAGCTTGTCGCGTTTCAGGTCGTCGAGAAAGGCGGCCAGCGATTCGGACAACTGCTCCAACAGCGCGCCGTGGTTGGCGGCCTGCCCGGCGTGCGTGTCGAAGCCGCCGGGCTCCTGGCCGCCCAGTTCGGTGTAGAAGATGCGGATTCCCAACTCGGCGCGGACGAGTTGGGCGATGGTGCGGAGCTGCGCGGCAAGCTGGAAGGGCGGATAACCGCCCGAGCCGCCAGGACGTGCGTCGGCCAGGGCGCTGACTTTATCGCTTTGCGCACACGAGGCCAGCGTGGTGCGCCGCACGAACGCCAGCAAATCGTCCTCGTCGGCGGAACCTGGGGCCTGGGCGGCCTCGATCCACCGCTTGCGCTGGCTAGTACCGGATGCTTGCGGCATCTCCCGGAGCACCGCGTCGGAAACCGTTCGCAACGAGGGGACGATCGCCCGCTCGGCGTTGAGCGTGAACGGCTTCTGGATCTGACCGACGAACGCGGCGGGCATGGTGCCCTCGTTGTCCCGGCAGGCCCAATCGACTGCCCGGCCGATCCAGCCCGTCTGCGCCTCGCGGTAGTCCAAGGTGGCCGTCTGCCAGATGTGCATCGACTCGAAGTGTCCCTGATTGGGGTTGGGATAGCCGACCCCCTGGACGACGCTCAAGAGGCCTTCCTGGTACAGGCGGTGGAAGGCCCGCAGCTTGGGATGGAACCCCAGTTGGCCGTCGATCTTGTGCAGGGCGTTGGGGGGCAAACGGAGCGTGGGTCGAGCCTTGGCGTATTCGTCGTCTTCGTAAGGCACGACCGTGTTCAGCCCGTCGTTCCCGCCGGCAAGTTGGATGACCACCAGCACCGTTTCGCGATCGGCGCGCCGCGGGGCCGCGGCCAGGACCGACTGGGCGACGAAGCAAGGCACGCCGGGGCCAAAGGCCACCAGCGTCGAAAGGCCCAAGGACCTCTTGAGAAACTCGCGGCGATGAGATCGCATGGGGTGTTCTCCGGCACGTGGGGTTGGCAGGACCTGCGGAAGGTGTGGATCAGGCCAGTTGGAACTCCGGGAGCGTCGCGATCGCATAGGCCAACTGCCGGCAGCGGACCGGCATTGGGGGCCTATCCCCCCCGTCCGCCGCGATCTTCTCGAGCGTCGCGCGCACCGGCGACGCGACGGTCCCATCCACCAGCAAGTCGACGAGAAACGGCACAACCAGCCTGGGCGACGCCTTGCCATGCCGCTGGGCCACGGCTGCCGGGTCGAACTTGTCTTGGTAGGGCTCGTTGCCCGAGAAAAACGACTGGGCCAGATTCGCGCGCCCGGCCAGCGTATAGGGGTTCAGCCAGGCTTTGCCGCCCGGCCAGCCCCTGGCCGTTGGCGGCGTGCCGAGGTTCTGCCCCAGCTCGGCCAGCGCGTGCCCCAACGCCTGGGTAGGCAGGGTGGTTTCGAAGGCCCTGGCGATCCCCAGGGCGAATTCCACAGGGCTCTTGATCCGTTGCCGGTACGCCCGGGGCGAGAAGAACAGGTTCGACCGGAGCATGGTCTCGACCAGCCGGCCGATGTCGTGGTCCTTGGCAAATTCCTCGGCCAAAGGAGCAATCAACGCGTCGCCGGGCTCCTCGGTCTCCGAAACGAGCCAGCGGTAGAGTTTTCGAACCACCGTGCGGGGCACGGCCGAGTGCGCCAGCACGATGCGCAGGGCGTCGGGGCCCTTCCAGTTGCCCTCCTGGCCGAAAATGCGCTTCAGCCCCGGGTCGTGCTCGCGCTCGATGTAGCGGAGCTGATTGCGGATCACAAACCAGCCGGTAAAGGCCCGGGCCACGCCGCGCACGTCGCTTGGGGTGTACTGGTCCGGGCCCAGGCCGAACATCTCCATGAGGTGCTGCGCATACGTGTCGCTGGGCTGCGACCGCCGGTTCGTCTCGCCGTTGAGCGAAACCAACAGGGCCGCGTCGTGGGCCACGGCATCGAGCATGGGCCCCAGACGGCCCAGGGCGTGCGCGCGCAACAACCCGAGGTGCCGCTGGACGAGCCGGGCGCTGGCCACCTTTGCCCCGTTGACCGCGAAGTGGTGATGCCAGAAAAGGGTCATCTTTTCCTGGAGCGGATGCGGCGTATCGAGCATCCGGCGGAGCCACCATCCTCGAAGCGTCTCCATCGAGCCGCCCCCGGGGTCGATCGATGCCGTCTCGTGGGCGTCGAAACTCCGGTCGAACGCGGCCGGGTCGCCCTCGGGACGCACGAGCCGGTCGATCGTGCGATCCGGTCCCTCGGCCACGGCCCGCTCGAGCCGGCCCCAATCGGCCCCGAAGCCGGCCCGCCGATACAGGTGGGCGGCCAAACGCAGGCCCCAGGGACGCTTCGCGTCGGGACGGTAACGCGCCCAGGCCCAGGCCGGATCCACCGGGGATGATTGCTGTTGGGCATTCACGGGAAAGCTCCTCGATGAGGCCCGACGAATACTCGTGGCGCGCTCGCCGGACCACGCCACAGCCGTCGCGCCTACTCCGCCAGGTTCAACTTCAATTGCAGCGTCGCGTGGGCCCGGCCATCGCGGCTGCCCATCGCAAGCTTCGTCTGGCCGGCATGCTTCAAAATGGTCAAGAGCAAATCGATTTCGACCTCGGCCTGCGACTGCGAGTTGCCCTTCTCGACCATGTTCTGGCGCACGAGGTGCTCGCGGTTGGCCGCGAGTACCGTGCCGAGTTGCACGAAATCGAGAGATGCCAGGGTGTGGGTCCCGGCCACCGGCTTGACGTGCTCCGCGGTCTCTTTCGAGATCGCGTCGATCAGGTCGCGGGCCAGCCCGTCCGTCGAGCTGACAATCAGACGGTCGCCTGCCAGGGCCAGCGCCGGCCGGAAGTTGTACTGGACCGGCGCCCGCTTCTTGTCTTCGATGCTGGCCGTGCGGTAGTAGGCCACGCTGTACTTCGAATCGCCGTGGGTGGCACGGTCGATGACGAGTCCCGGTTGACCCTTCTGCCCGCTGGTGATGTTGACCAGGCCCACGGCCTTCTGCCACGCTTCTTCGGCGACCTCGTAGAACTTCTTGGGGTCCTTCAGGCGGAAGACGGCGGCGAACGCGGGCACCTGAACGTGCGGCACGGCCACGGCCGAGTCGTACTGCTGGCCGGCGACCACGACGCGGATCTCGGGCAGGGTCTCGCCCAGGACCTCTTCGGTCAAGTCGCGGCCGCTGAAGAAGATGCCCATCATGTTCTCGAAGAAGATCAAGCCGCTGGTCCGCTCGGGGAAGAGCTTGTCCTTGGCGGCGTAGAACCCGTGCAGGTCGCGGTAGAAGCTCAATCCGGCGATCTGCCGCGGGACGGACAGTCCCGGCATGGCCCCCTCGCCGGCAGTTTGCGGCCACGTGAAGGCCGCGACGCCCGCGCGCGGGTCGATCTTCGCGTCGGTCGTCCCCTCCAAGGTCAACTGATTGCCCTCGACACGCAGCCCGAGCACCACCCAATTCGCGTCGCGGAGCACGTCGAGCAACCCGGCGAAGAGCAACGCGCCCATCGGGTTCTGGCTCGCGGCCAGTGCCTTGGTTAGCGGCACATGGCTCTTGATGGCCGCCACGTTGACGAAGAGGCTGGCCGCGGTGTCGCGGGCGGCCTTGCGCGCTTCGCGGTACTGGGGCACGTCGGCCAGGCTCCGCCCTCCCTTGCCCGCGCGGAGGTCCAGCACCGCCTTGAGCAACTCCGGGCGGTTTGCGATCACCAGCCGGTTCCCAAGCACGGCGTGGTAGTCGTTCGCGTTGAAGGTCCACGTCGTCACGCCTTGGTACTGTTCCGACTTGACCTGCTCGCGCCGGCCGCGCTTCTCCGCCTCGCTCGCGGTGAAAAGCCGGACAATATCGTGGAGTTTCGCGAGCATCGGCTCGTCTTGGGCGTCGATGATTAATAGAACCCCTCGCTTCGGGGTGACCCCGAACGTGATGCCCCCATCGAGCAGCTTGTGCAGACCGGGCTGCCAATCGGTGTCGAGTCGGCCCTCGAGGTAATCGATGACCTGGCACAACTGCCGGAACTGCGGACTGCCCGCGATCTTCTCCCACGAGGGAAGCGAACTGACGGCCTGAATCATCTTCTCGCCGATGGCCAGATCAAGAATCGCCTTCGGCCGGGTCACCTCCAAGGCAAGCACGGCATCCTGCGGAATCCACTGGGCAGCCGGCGGGAGCCGGTCAGCCCCCAAGACGCCCGACGCCGAGAACGTCGAGAGAACAAGGATCGCCAGAATGTGTCGTCGCAACATGCGTGGGCTCCGAAGGAATGCGGGAATAGGGTCGGGTAAGTCGTCGGGGGGGAATGCGACCCAGGATACCCAGTTATACCCCGAGAATGCCAGACTGGTTTCAGAATCCGTCGCCTGCCCATACCAACCCGAAGCGCCCGCGAGGGTCCCCCGGGGCCACTGAAGCGCCAGCGAAGGGCCGAGAGGGCCACCGAAGCGCCCGCGAGGGTCCCCCGGGGCCAGCACACGCCCGCGAGGGTATCTCGGCCGGCCCCGCGCTGGCGCGTCGGGTTGGTATGGCCCCTCGCTGGCGCATGTCAGTGTGGCCCCTCGCTGGCGCGTTTTGATGTTGCGCTTTTTTTGGTTGTCCTGCACTTTCGCAGAAAATCGCCTGTTCTGCGACGCTGGCGGGCAAGATTGATAGTGACAAGAAGTGGCTC
>JANLFZ010000489.1 GCA_024653385.1 Thermoguttaceae bacterium
TGCGCTGACGGTCATCCACTCGGGCGGGTGGTCAGAGTAGGTCGGCTTCGCCGTGACGCTCACGGAGATCGCCTCCTCCAGCGGCTCGTTGCGAGTGAACTTCGTGATGGCGAAGCTTGCCCTCAGGCCCTGCGAGCCCTGGGCGGTGATCGCGCCGTCCATCACGGCCATCTCGACCGCCGTGCGATTCATGTACGCCTGCTGGATGGCGGTGACGTTCTGGTCGGCCGTGTCCCAGACGATCTCGAACTCGATCGATCCGTCCTTCAGCGCCGCCACGGTCGCCCGCCAGCCGCCGTTGCCGCGGGTCGTCACGTCGGCCTCGCCGGCCTCCAGGTTCAAGGTCACATCCTTGACGTTGTCCATTTCCGCCCACTGCGGCGTGTCGTAGCTGCCGGAGTTCCGGTACAGCTTGGCCTCCAGGCCGAGTCGAATTCCCATCGGTTGCTCCTCTCGTTAGCGGACTGAGTTCTTCCACATCGCCGGTAGCTTCGGCCTCTCCCGCTCGAAGGCCGGGTGCATGTACGGCCGGGCGGCGATCGTCACCTTGCGGTAGCGCATCGGCCGGCCGCCCATGCGCCGGCGGCTGCGGAGGTCGGCGCGCTGCCAGCGGCCGTGCCTGTGGACCTCCAGGACCGTGACCTGGCCGCCGTATTCCAGGACGCTGGGCACGGTGCCCCGCACCGGCCTGCGGTCCCGGTCAAAGAACACCTGGTTCGTCTTGGCCGGCCCGATCACCACGTTGTGCCGCTCCGGCTCGTAGGCGAAGAAGATGAACCGCTTGAGCACGCCCGTGTGCGAACTGGGCGGCGTGCCCGGCGGCGACGGGGCGCGGCGCTTGCGGATGCTCGACTTCGCCCCGCGGCGGACGTAGGCCCCGAACTTCGACAGCACCCGGCGCTGGGCCTTGTCCGTCGCGCGCACGACCCTCTCCGTGTCGAAGAAGAGCCGTTTCACCTGGCCGACTTCCATGCCGAACATCGCTCACCTCGTCACGCGGAAGGTCAGGGTCAGGACGCTCGTGAAGAGCCGCATCTCCTCGATGTGCTCGACGGCGTAGACCGGCGCGTTCTCCACCTTCACGCACAGGACTCCGGCCAGCGACGCCAGCCGCGGCGTGCGGAAGTGGTCGGCGATCTCCTCCACAAGGGTCAGCAGCCCGTCGATCTCCTCCAGCCCCTCGCCGGCCAGCTTCTTCTGGACGGCGACGTCCAACTGGTACTCGTGCTGGTCGGCACTGCGGCTCAAGCCGGCGATCGTGATCCCCTTCGGCACCACGCTCACGTGGAGCGTCTTCATCTGGGCCAACTCGAAGGTCGGCCGGTAGTAGCGCTGGGCCTCGACCGGCTGGCTGAACTGCCCGCCGTTGAATTCCTGCACCACGGCATCGGCGATCTCGACAATCTTGGACAATCAGGCGTCCTCCGTGTCGGTCTGCTTGGTGTGAATCCTGAGCGTCTTCCGGTAAGGATCGCTGTAGCGCCAGCAGGGTTCCTGCCCGGGCGCCATGACTTCGTACACCTGGACCTTGTCGCCGGCCGCCTCCCGGACGCGATCGCCTCGCTGGGGCAATGTGGCTGCGCCATCAAGTACGAGGTCGCCGGCGCGGACCAGGAAGTCCCGCGACTCGGTCCTCTCGACCACGCCGAGTTCCCCTTGGACCTCGAACGTCGTGCGGCCGACGGTCGCCGGCAGGCTCACGGACGAGTCGCCACGCTGGTAGACGACTACCCGCGTGGCGTACTTCGTCCGCTGGTCTTCCAGCCAGTCCGATGCGCGCTGGAGGATGTCGGCCATCGGTCAGTCCTGCGGGATCGACAGCACCTTGCCGCGGGCGTCCCCGTCTGCCGCGTCGGCCGCGGCGATCCCGATCTTCTTGTTGCCCGTCGAGGTCTTGGTGGCCCGGTAATTCGTGGCGTCCCAGTAGATCGCGTCGCCCAGGCTCCACGCCGTGCCCGCACCGCTCTCCCGAGGAAAGTCCCAGATGCCGCCGACGTCCAGGGCGCCGGCCTCGCCCGCCGCCAACGGCCGCTTGGCCATCAGCACAGTGTTGCCCGCCACGATCACGTCGCCGGCGCTTACGGCGGATGCCGGGGTGTAGTCGATCGCATGGCAACACCCCTGGACGAACTTCGCATAGGTGATGGACATCGTTTAAGCTCCTTTCACGTGTGGTCTTTGCTCCTACTCACTGGTCACGCCGAGGATCACGCCTCGCCCTTGACCTTCACGCCGCCACGCGGGTCTTGCAGCGCCACGCCGAAGTCGTGGTAGCCGCGCATCTGGATGCCGAGCACCGAGAAGTCGGCGTCGGCCGTCTCGATGGTCGGGCTCTCCTGCCCATTGAGGAACGCGATCTCGATCACCGGCAGATCGTTCGGCTCGGCCAGCAAGTACCAGGCCTTGCTGGAGTTGCCGGTGTAGCGGGCGTTGCTCAGGTAGCGGCTGACCTCGACCCGGAACTTACCCTGGTGGGGGTTGGCGATCGGGTACTTGGTGCTGGAGGTCGTGTCTCGCAGCTCCATCGACTTGTAGAGCTGCGAGCCGATGGCCGACAGCGCCGTGGGCACGAGCATGATCGCCGGCATGACGCCGATCGGCTTGCCGTCGCTGTCCACCTGGTCCATGAACGTGACCTCGGCCTTGGTCAGCCCGTCGATCGACAGGGCCGTATCGGCGCCCGAGATGTAGTTCTTGTTGCCGACGCTGAAGAACGAGGCGTTGTTCAGGAAGATGCCCCAGAACACGTCGTTGATCTTCAGGCCCGACCCGCGACCGAGCTTCCGGGGAACCGTGGTGATGGCGCCCAGGTCGTCGTTGATGATGTCGCGGCGGTCAATCGAGAGCATCAAGCCGTAGGTGTCGGCCCTATTCGTGTAGCTCTCGTTGCCCAGCGTGCCGTGCTTCAGCTCCCCGCCGGGCTGGACCTGCTCGTACTGGTCGGTGCCGATCAGGCGATAACTGGTCACCGTCTTGAAGTCGCTGACATTCCGCGTGGCACAGATGTTGCGCCACGTCCGCTCGACGGAGAAGAATCCGTCGAGCAGGAACTTGTTGGCGACGTTGCTGAGGATGCCGCCGATGTCGATGGTCGAGAACCCGGCCTCCAACTCGGGGCGGAAGGCAAACCGCAGCACGGCGCGGCTGTCGCGGAAGTTGCGTCCCGTGTAGCCGTTGGCCCAGGCCGCCTCCAACAGCAGTTCCTGCAGTCCGATCCCGCCGCGGAACCGGCGCTGGGCCGCCTCGAGGGTCGGCTCGTCGAACATCGTCTCCACGGCCGTCGCCTTGGCCGCGAGCATACAAGCCGCCTCCAGGGTTCGGCCGGTTACCGCCTCACTGCGGAATTGCACGGCCGGGGCCTTGGGACGACCGTCGCGCAGATCGGCCAGCTTCAACTCGCGCTCACAGCGCGCCACGTCCCAGTTGTCCTCGATGGCCTGGGCCTCCAGCTGTGGGTGCCGGCCGGCGAAACAGCCGCGAATGGCCGCGATCCGCTTCGACTCGGCCACGGCCTCGGCGCGAATCTCGGCCGCCGTGCGGACGGCCGGGTGTTCCTGAGGGGCTGCCGCCTGCACGGCTGCGGTCGCCTGCGTGACGCCGCCATCGGGCGCCGCGTCACCGATGGGCTCTTGATGGGTGACGTTCTCTTGCGAGTCCATGTTTTCCTCCTGTTGACAGGGAAAGCCGGCGGCGACGCTCGCAGACGTGTTGCCGTCGGCGCCGAGGTCCACGAATGAAATCTCCCCGAGCGTCGCCTTGCGGACGACGTTCAAGGGGCCGGAGAACTCCCGGCCATTGACGATGACCTTCTGGTTCTGTTTAACAAACTCGAACTCTTCGACCGACGAGCCGATCGATGCCTGCCACGGAAAACCGTTGCGGGCGGAAACGACGATCTCGCGGGCGGCCGCCGTGTCGCGGGACACGACGCCGGTGGCCACCAGGCGGCCTTCCTCCAAACGAATCGCGTCGCTGTGGCCCACGCCACTCTCCGGATCGTGGCCGAAGCGGATCGGCCGGCTCTGCGAGGGAATGGCCAGCCCGGCCAGGTCCACGATGACCGGATAGCGCCATCCGGCAATCCGCATCGGGCCACCCGTGTAGGCGACCATCGAGAACCGCGGCAGTCGCGGCTTTCCATCGGACGACGGCTCTCCATCGGCAACCGCCTCGATGGTGATGGCCCCCGGCTCGCTCAGCAGGCTGAGCTGGCCCAGCGGCTGGTCGGTGGTGAGTGTCTGGTGCATGGTCAAACCTCCGATTCCTCTCGTTCCTCAGGGGCGTCTTCCGGCGTTGGACTTGGCTGCGCCGCTTGCGAAAGGCCGAGTTTCTTCGAGAGCGCGACCTCCTTGGCCCGCTGGCGCAGTTCCGTTTCCCAATCGCGGCCCTGTCGGGCGTACTCGTAGGCCAGCGTGGTCGTGAGGCTCGCCAGTCGCGTGGCCTGGGCGGCGGCTTCTTTCGCCGGGTCGACATGTTCCATGCCGTCCCAGAACCACTGGTGGGGCAGATCGCGGAAGGCCGCCGTGCGCATCCACAGCGGCAAGAGTTCGGAGACGAGCACTGCCTCGTCGAGCCAGGCCCGCAGCACGCGGTCGAGGACGACAGCGGCCAATTGCGATGGTTGTAACCTCCGGTTCGCGTTAGGCTGCGCAGTTTAGGATGGCGCCCAAGC
>JANLFZ010000490.1:0-1470 GCA_024653385.1 Thermoguttaceae bacterium
ATCCAATCCACCGCGGCGTTTTCTTCCGCGTCGGCCGGTCCGGCGTAGAGGGCAAGTGCCTCGGGCTTGCCCGCGGCTCGATAGGCAGCGACCGCAACCTGGGGCGGTTCTTTCTCCCCCGCAAGCCACGCCGCGTGGGGGGCCGACAGGGCGATCATCCCAGGCACGTCATGGTATTTCGCCCCGCCGGGCAGGAAATCGGGATCGTCGAGGGCCGTCAGCCCGGCAAAGCGGAACCCCGCGGTGCCAATGGCCGCGCGGTCGATGGCCTCGCCGGCCTGCGCCCGGGCCGCGGCCACCCAGTGCCCTGCCCCGCGCAGTCCCACCACGACGACCCGTTGGCCGCCGGGCTGGAGCGTCCTGGCATAAGCCACCAGCGTCAGGATATCGTGGACCCGTTGCGAGAAGAGCGGATGATTGTACCCCAGCGTGTAACCTAGGTAGCGGCTCCAGTTCTTGTCGGTAAAGAGCCGGGCCTTGGCCAGGGGCTTGCCATCGGCCGTGAACTCGCCCTGGCCCATCAGATCGGCGCCAAGCACCACGGCCCCGCCCGAGAGCAACCGGCGCACCGCCGGCTTGGGTGCTCCCGAGGCCTCGAAAAGCGATTGCTTGCCTTGCCGATCGACCCAGATCACCACCTGCCGGGCAGGCTGCTTGGGTTCGAGGGCCACGGCGGGCAATTCTTCGCCAGCCTGGGTGTTGCGGATGAGGAACCACGCCAGGCGGAAGTCGCCCGCGTCGCGCTCGTGCCGCGCCGCGGTCTGGATGGCCGTGGCCGGCGGCAGCTTGCGCCCGATCATCACGTCCACGGCTCCCCCCACGACCTCGCGGTAGCGGGCCAGCGAGGCCGGGTCCCGGGGCGTCAAGGCGTCGATCTGCCGCTGCGAGTCCTCGGTAATCCACTGCAAGAGCGAGCGCTCGTAGTCGTCTCCGCCCTGGGGCTTGGGGTGCTTGTCGTCCCAGACGGTCATCTCGTCCTTGGTCAAGGGCCGGAAGTCTTCCTCGACGATCGGCTCCTCGAACTTCAGCCCCAGGTGCTTGTTCATCCACAGGTACATCACGGCCCGCGACACGTAGTTGTAATTGTGCGGGAAGTGGACGAGCGGCTTGGCCATGACGAGCTTCTCGGCCCCGAGGAGCTTGTAGAGGGCCTTCAGCTCGGGGAGGCCCTTGGCCTCGATCTCTTTGGTCCAGTCGTCGGCCGCGGTCATGCCCAGCGGGCGCGGCGCGATCAGTGCCGCAATGTCGATGTTCCCCTGGCCCACGCGCAGGTAACAAGCGTTCTCGCAAGTGCAGCCGCCCTGCATGGCCGTGCTGACCATGACCGCGGGGAAGGCGACGGCAGGCCGAGGGTCGATCGCGCAAAGAATGAACGTCTGCGTGCCGCCGCCGCTGGCGCCCGTCACGCCGATCCGCTTGGGATCCACGTCCGGCAGATTGCTGAACCAATCCAGCGCGCGGATCGAATTA
>JANLFZ010000490.1:1503-4632 GCA_024653385.1 Thermoguttaceae bacterium
CGGGCCTCGGCTTGCGGGCTGAAGTAGCCCCATCGCGTCGGCGTGCTCATGTGCGGCCGAAACCCCGGACCGTGCGACAACTGAACACTGTCGGCATAGCCCACCATGTCGTAGTGGAACACGACGCATCCCATCCGGGCAAGCTGCACGCAACGGGCCTGGAGCGGATAGCGCCCGCTCTTCTCGAACCGCTCCGCCCCTTGCACGATCGACCAGCGGATGTCTTTCGCCCCCTGCTCGTAGAACCGCCCGTTGGCCCAGTGGCCGTGCGGACACAGCACGCCCGGCAGCCGTCCGCTCTTGCCCTTGGGCCGATACAGGTTCCCGGTCACGAAATGCCCCGGAAAGCTCTCGAGGATCACCTTTTCGACCGTGTAGTCGTCGCGGTCGATCTTGCCGTGGACCACCGCGCGATCGGGAGTCTTCGTCGGCATCGGCCAAAGACCGGTCGCCACGAGGACCTGCCGGCGAATCCGCTCGGCGCGCACGGCCCACTCCTCCTTGCTGGCCGGCGGATGGAACGGGAAGTACCCGTTGAGGCTCTTCAACTCGCCCAGACGCTGATCGTGCGGGAGTTGACCCGGCGCCAGGACGCGCGGGCCGGGGATTTCGGGCACCGCCGGTTTCTCGGATTTCGGCGGCGCGGAATCTTGCTTGGCCGGCGCGGCGTCGGTTTTCGCCTTCGCCTCCGCCTCCGCTCCCTGAACCCCACTTCCCAACGACAAGGCGACCAGCCCAACCGCCGCCATGCCGAAGACGACCCCACGAAAACCAGAGGCATCGATCCACGGGCGCATCGTCATTCTCCTCTCGCCACCACGGGCATGAACCAACGAACCAACGCGACCGTTATAGCCGCCGGCCGCGGCCCGTGCAACGTCGCGACCGTCCCGACTGTCGCTCCCACACGATCCGAGGCTACAATGGCCCGGTCCGAGACGAGTCGGTCGATCCGGCGTCCGCCGTTTTGCCGTCGGCGAGTTCCGTAGCACCAGGCAACCACGGGAGACAGACCCATGATCCGCTGGCTTTGCCCGATCGCCTTGATCGGTCTCGTTTTTGCCTCCGAAGCCTCGGCCGCGGAAGAGCACCCCGCGGCGGTCACCGGGACGTTCTCGATCGTCGCGGCCGACCCGGCCGAGGGCGTGTGCGGGGCCGCGGTCGCCAGCAAGTACCCGGCCGTCGGAAAGGTCGTGCCGTACGTCCGGGCCGGAGTGGGCGCGTTCTGCACCCAGCATTGGCACCGGCCCGAGTGGGGCGAAAAGGCCCTCGACCTCCTGGCCGAGGGCAAATTGCCCGAGGAAGTGCTCGGCCTGTTGCTGCGCGACGACCGCGACCGCGACAAGCGGCAACTGGCCATCATCGACATGGCAGGCAGGGCCGCCAACCGCAACCCGGCCAATGCCGATCCCTCGGGCGTCTATTGGGGCGCGATGAGCGGCCGCTACTACGCTTGCCAGGGCAACACCCTGACCGGACGCGACGTGGTCGTGGCCATGGGCCGCGCCTACGAAGAGACCAAGGGTAGTCTCGCCGACCGCTTGATGGCCGCCTTGGTGGCCGCCGACCGCGCCGGCGGCGACCACCGCGGACGCCTCGCCGCCGGCATTCGCGTGGCCAAGAAAGGCGTGCCCGGCTACTGGCTCGAACTCCAAGTCGACAAGAGCGACGACGCCGTGGCCGAGTTAGCCCGCCGCTACGCCGCGCTGGACCACGAAGCCAAGAAGTCGCGCGGCAAGCCTTGATCCAAGGCGCCTCGGGCGCCACTGGCGTGTCGGGTGTCGGGCGCCACTGGCGTTTCGCCCGTGGCGCCCGTGGCGCACCGGCGCGACGTGGTTGGTTTCCCATTCAGATCCCCCCCAGGTGTGATGCGATGGTCGGTTCGTTCCCGGCCAATCGAGCAGGATCGTCGGACGAAGCCGGGCGGGGCGGGTCCTGTGAGCGATTGGTGGGCGAACCATTGCGGCCTCACCTCGACATCGGAAGCTCGTCAAGCATCCACAATGGCCGCTGGCTTGTCTGCCGCCAAGAAAACGTTCCTGCTGAAGCGGGAGCACCGTGGAGAAGCCCATCCGGAGGTCATATCGGCACCGGCGACGCGGCTTTGGCGCTTCCCGCTGGCGGCACGCCAGTGGCACGCGGCGGGATACGCTGCGCCACGGGCCTGTAGTACAATCCGGGCAACGGCCACGGCACCGCCGATGCGCGCGGCACTCCAAGTACTGGTAGATGAGTGGGATCATGAGACCGAATTCCCTTGTCCCGGCGTTCCTGCTTCTCGTTCTGCTCGGCAGTGCGCCGAAAGCGCCGGCGGAGCAGATCGTCAAGCGTTTTCGCGAAACCGAGGAGGACTTCGCCAACCCCGGCCGGGGCTGGATGACCACACGGTACTTGCCGGACGACAAGAGCACGGACCGCTTTCCGTATTCGGTCGCCTATTTCCGGCTGAACTGGGGCGACATCGAGCCGGCCGAAGGCCGGTTCCAGTGGCAGCGGATCGACGAGCCGCTTCGCGCCTGGGCGCGACGCAACGTGCGGATCGCCTTCCGGATCATGACGACCAACGCCCACAGCAGGGATTACTACTGCTCGCCGAAATGGCTCTTCGACGCCGGCTGCCGGTCTTACGAGTACGTCGAGGGAGGTAGCGATCCGACCTCCGGCGGCGCGCGGATCACGCGAATCGAGCCCGATTACGGCGATCCCTTGTATCTCGAAAAGCATGGACAGTTCATCAAGGCGCTGGCCGCCCGATACGATGGCGACCCGCAGATCGAGTTCATCGATATCGGTTCCTACGGAATCTGGGGCGAGTGGCACACGAAACACCCGCAGCCGTGGCCGGTGCGCAAGCAGATCATCGACATGTACCTGGCGGGCTTCCGCAAGACGCAGCTTGTCTCGATGTCGGACGACGCCGAGGCACTGGGCTACGCCCTGGCCCATGGGACGGGGTTCCGCCGCGACGGGGTGGGCTCGCCGTGGCACGAGGCGAACTGGATCGGCTCGAAGAAGTATGCCGCCGTCCGCGGCTTCGCCGACCATTGGAAGCAAGCGCCGGTGGTCTTCGAGTGGTTCGGCGACTACGACTACCTGATGCGGTCGAACGGCCAGCCGCGCCGCATCAGG
>JANLFZ010000491.1 GCA_024653385.1 Thermoguttaceae bacterium
CAGCGCGCTACGGATTCCCACCGCAAAACCTGGCTCGCCAGACATCCAAACGTCGTCCGAAAAAAGTGATGCTGTAGAACTAAGCAACGCCAGCCCATTCACTCAACATGTGCTTGACGAAGTTGATAAACTCGGCTTGCGGTCCAGGACGAATGGGCGATAAACGAAAAAACCGATTTGGACGCTTCCTGGGGCTGAAGTACCGGACCAAACCCTGAGCAAGCCCGTTCGTAGAGAACAACTTAAGTTGCAGCGTTCCGCAATCGTCTACCAAGCCAACGAAGGTTCGTCCGAGTGCAGTTCCCAGTGTAGAATCGTAGAATTTGCATTCGACGGCACCGTGCAACTTGTTGGTCTTGGCAAAGAGGTTCGGCGTCTGGCGAACTCGATCGGCCGCATCACGCTCGTAAAGCGACACGTCTAACTCGTGAATAGCCCCTGAGCTTCCCTCGTACTGAACATCGACGTGAATCTCGAACTCCTGGCTTCCCAGTTGACATTTGGCATAGGCAAAATCCTGTGCCGTGGAGCCGAGAAGCCCTGGCCCACCTCGAAAGATCACCGTGGGCGGATTGATACCACTGTTGATGCCATAAATGTCTGCTGTTCCACCGGCTTGGCGGACTGCATCCACGATGAGCGCGAACACGTATGCTTCAAACGCCCGCTCGCGGGTCGCACTGTTAAGCTGCAATACCGCTGGTATTCCAGGCAGATTGAGTACCTGTGTGACGGCGTCTTGGAGGTTCGCCAGTGTTGCCATTACGCGATCTCCGGCAGAACAATCCCGAGTTCCTCGGCGATAGTAATGACTTTGTCCAAGAGATCGCGCAGGGCAGCACGATCTACCTGAAGCGCAGCATCGGCCACCACATGTTCGCGTTCTGTGCCGGGCCGTTCTGGTTTCCAATCAATATGCCCGGCTCCCAGGCTACGGGTTGTGGCGTCCAGCATCAACGGGACTTCAAGAGCCGTAATGAAGAATTCGAGAGCCACAGCAAGAGCCTCCGCGTCCTCCATTGGACGATAGACCGTGGATACCTTGTACAACTCGGTAGCCTGGCCCGTCATAACAACACCGCGCGCGATGGTTCGCTCAATCTCATCGGCAAGGTGGCTGGCTCCCCGCTCTCGTAGGGCTGCAACAAGTTGCTCATAAACTTCGCGGTGTGTGGGTTCGGGCGGCGGCATGGATTTCTTCTTCGTCAGCGTATTTCGGTTCTTTCGGGGTCACTTTGCCATCTTTGTAGGAACCAAGTACGTTACCGCGACCGGGAACATGGAGATCGGCATGGAAAGCGGGCCCACCTCGGCACGCAATTTGGACCCACCCCTGGTTTCTAAGGTATCCGCTGGGGGCGGCGGTGTGAAGGGGCTATTCCTCCTGGTTTTCCGGCCTTGACGGTTATTCCGTCTTCTTGGCCTTCCGGGATTTCATCGATTCTCGGAAACGGTAGCTTTCGCCGTTCATCTCGAAGATGTGGCAGCGGTGCGTCAGGCGGTCCAACAGCGCGGCGGTCATCCGCTCGCCCTGGAAGACCTGGACCCAGTCGCTGAAGGCCAGATTGCTGGTGATGAGGGTGCTGGCCCGCTCGTAGCGGTCGGCGAACACCTGGAACAAGAGTTCGGCCCCCGTGCGGCTGAAGGAGAGGTAGCCCAACTCGTCGCAGATCAGCAGCTCGGTCTTGTCCAGTTGGCTGAGGAACCGCTCCAGTTGGTATTGCTTCTGGGCCTCTTCCAGGCGGTTGACCAAGGCGGCGGCGGTGAAGAACCGCACCCGGCGCCCCTGGCGGCAGGCCGCCTGCCCCAAGGCGATCGCCAAGTGCGTTTTCCCCGTGCCCGGTGAAGTCGTCACAGAGTGCTCACATTCCCCAGGTGTGGACTGTCCAGTACCATCACCACCCTCTTCATGGCAAGGAAGTGGAGGTTCTCAAGCGATGTCGCCGCGGCCATATCGACTGTTTCATGATCGTTGTGGCCGATGGCACGCATTGTCTGGTCCCGCAGTGGATGCTTGACCCCATCGCGTGCTCGACGGTTCGAGATGAGGCGACGCCGAGAGTCAGCCTTGAGGCATTGGAGGAACTGCATAGGCTGCTCGACGCGCAGCCCTTGCAGGCGAGGAAGGCGTTGGATAGTCGTGGCGCATCGTCTCTCGAGGGAGGACCGAGTGATGTTGCCACGACCAGCCGACCAATTGAAGTTCCGATGGGAAGCGGACGACGCCACGTGGGAAACGCTTCCACCCGACCGGCGACGCGTATGCCGAGAGCTACTCGCGCAGCTTCTTCGCGTCGTCGCAGCCGAGGAAAGAACCGAAGGGAGAACCGACGATGAGCGAGAAGATCACTCCCGCGCATCGTGAGCGCGCCGCCTATGTCTACGTGCGGCAGTCCACGATGCATCAGGTGCGCGAGCACCAGGAGAGCCAGCGACGGCAGTACGACCTCGTCCAGAAGGCGAGGCAATTGAAGTTCCAGGACGTCGTGCTGATCGACGACGATCTGGGACGCTCCGGCACGGGGTCCCAAGACCGGCCGGGATTTGGTAGACTGCTCTCCGCCGTGTGCGAGGGCCGGGTGGGCGCCGTGTTCGCGTTGGAGGCGTCGCGGCTGGCCCGCAACAACCGCGATTGGCATCACTTGGTGGACCTTTGCGCCCTGACGAACACCCTGGTGATCGATCATGACGGGACCTACGATCCACGCCTTCTCAACGACCGGCTGCTGCTCGGTCTGAAGGGAAGCATGGCCGAATTCGAGTTAGGGTTATTACGCCAGAGAGCCCACGAGGCATTGCGGGAGATGATCGCGCGGGGTGAAGTGCTCTGGGAGGTGGCCGTCGGGTACGTGCGGACCGAGAACAACGGGATGGAGATGACCGCGGACCGCCAGGTCCAGGAGGCGATCCGGGGCGTCTTTGCGAAGTTCCGCGAGTTGGGAAGCGCGCGGCAGGTGTTGCTGTGGTATCGCCAGGAGGGAATGCTTCTGCCCCACGTGGAGAAGGGGGGATCTGGACAGGACATCGTCTGGCAATTGCCGATCTACCACCAGATCCTCAAGTTCCTCCAGAACCCCGCCTACGCGGGCGCGTTCGTGCATGGCCGGACGACGACCCGGTTGGTGATGAGCGAGGGCCGGGCAAGGAAGAGTCATGGGCACCGCGTTCCCCAGGAGGAGTGGGACGTGCTGATCCACGACCATCATCCCGGCTACATCACGTGGGAGGAGTACGTGCGCAACCAAGAGCAATTGGAAGCCAACGCCGGGAACCGGGGCGGATCGGGGGCGCCGAAGAGCGGCCCTGCGTTGCTGGCGGGCCTCTTGCGTTGTGGGCGGTGTGGCCGCAATCTCCATGTGGGCTACAGCGGCAACGGGGGGAGGGTGCCGCGTTACTATTGCCGCGGCGCTCACCTCAATCATGGTGCGGGGCGGTGCATCTCCTTCGGCGGACTGCGTGCGGACGAAGCCGTGGCCAGGGCCGTGCTGGAAGCCGTGGGGCCTGCGGGCGTGGAGGCCGCCTTGGATGCCTGGCAGCAGGCGTGCGAAGACCGGGATGAGAAACACAAGGCGTTGGAGCTGGCCCTGGAGAAAACCACCTATGAAGTGGTCCGAGCCCGCCGTCAATACGATGCGGTGGACCCGGAGAACCGGTTGGTGGCGGCGGAACTGGAGTCGCGTTGGAACGCGGCCTTGGAGAAGCAACGCGAGTTGAAACAGCGTCTGGAGGGCGATGTCCCGGCGAGGGCGATCGACGCGGGCTTGCGGAGCCGGCTTCTCGGATTGGGGGCCGACTTGACTGCGGCGTGGAACCACCCAGCGGCTTCCGTGGAGTTGAAGAAGCGTGTTCTGAGGACGGTGCTGACGGAGATCGTGGTGGACATCCAGGAGGAACCGCCGGAGATCGTCATGTGGCTGCACTGGGCCGGCGGCGTCCACACGCGGCTGCGGGTGGCGAAGAACCGAACGGGTGTACATCGGCGCTGCGCGAGCCAGGAGGTCGTGGACCTGGTTCGGGAGCTTGCCAAGGTATGTCCGGACGCGGACATCGCCGGGATCCTGAATCGGCAGGGCCATCGGACGGGCACAGGGAACCCGTGGACCGCGTCACGTGTACGGGCGTTCCGAGTCGCGCACGGGGTTCCCGTGATGCCGGCGGGCACGACGCGGGCTTGGCTCACGCTTGCCGATGCCGCGAGTGCATTGGGAATCAGTACCCCGTCGGTTCGGAAGCTCATTGAACGGGGAACGCTGCCGGCGAAGCAGGTCGTCGCGTGCGCTCCTTGGGTCATCGACCGCAAGCATCTGACGCTTTCGGCGGTCCAAGAGGCCGCCCAAGCGATCCGTGCGGGCCGCCGTGTCCCGCGGAGCGATCCCCGCCAGCGAGAATTGCCCCTAAATCCCAGCACGTAGCGAGGTGTAGCATTATGTCGTCGTTCCGGGCGCGCCGATCAGGCAGACGTTGTCGTGCTGGTCGATCCACTCGCCGCGGGCCAGGTCCAGGATCTTCGGCTTGTTCAACGTCGGCATGGCCGCGAACTCGTAGGTGTCGAAGTCCTTGGAAACGGGGAAGGCCGCTTGCTTGATTCTCGCACGCAAGGCGTTCGCCGAG
>JANLFZ010000492.1:0-2330 GCA_024653385.1 Thermoguttaceae bacterium
CGACATTCGACATTCGACATTCGACATTCTTCATTCGTTACCGGCTTCCTTTCTCACAGGCGTGCTAGCGCGCCGGTGCCCTCGTGCCTGAGCAGAATGGCGAAAAATCGCAAGACCCGACCCCGCATCGCCGGCAGAAGGCCCGCGAGGAAGGCAGCGTCGCGCGCAGCCACGACCTCGCCTCGGCGCTGCTGCTGATCGCGGGGGTGGGGGCCCTGCTCTTGCTCGGCGGGCGACTGGTCGAGTTCTTCAGTCGCTATGCAACGCGGCAACTGGGCGGCGAGCCCTGGCTCGAAACGGACCTTGCGTCGGTCACGGCCCAGTGCCACGGGATGCTGCTGGAGTTGGCGCGCTACGGCCTGCCGGTGCTCGGCGTGCTGCTGGCGGCAGGTATCTTGGCCCACCTGGGGCAGGTCGGTTTCCTATTCTTGCCGCAGAAGCTGGCTTGGGACATAAGCCGCATCGACCCGCTGGCCGGCATGCGCAGGGTCTTCTCGCTGGCCAACGTGGTTCGCCTGGCCTTCGGGATGTTCAAGATTGCGGTGATCGTGGTGGTGGCGGGGCTTTGCCTGTATCACGAGTTTCCGGCGGTCCTCGGGCTGTCGGCCCGCAGCGTGCCCGACATCGCCGCCTTCCTGGCCAGCGTGCTGTTGTGGACGGCAATGAAGATCGGGATCGCGCTGTTGGTGCTGGCGGTGTTGGATTACGGCTTCCAGTGGTGGCGGCACGAGCAGGACCTGAAGATGACGCCCCAGGAGGTCCGCGAGGAGATGCGGAACCTCGAGGGGGATCCGCAAATCCTCGCTCGGCGGCGTGCGGTGCAGCGGCAATTGGCGATGAACCGGCTGGGCGACGCGGTGCCCAAGGCCGACGTGGTGGTGACCAACCCGACCGAACTGGCCGTGGCCATCCAATACGATCCGAAGACGATGGCGGCTCCGATCGTGGTGGCCAAGGGGGCCGGGGTGCTTGCCCAGCGGATCCGCCAGTTGGCCCTTCAGCACGGCATTCCGATCATCGAGAGAAAACCCCTGGCGCAGGCCCTGTACCGCGAGGTCGAGGTGAACCATCCGGTGCCCCAGGACAAATACGCGGCCGTGGCCGAGCTGTTGGCGTACGTCTACCGCCTCAAGGGCAAGAAGTTCGACGCGTCGTAGCCCGGTGGCGCGGCAACGCGGCCCCGCTGGCCGCGCGAGGCGGCTTTCCTGGCCGCAGCCGGTGGCGTCGGCCGGGGGGTTCGTGTACATTGGGGGGGACAGCCCAGGGCGGCGGGCGAGCAGTCTGCCTCGACCCGAGGCTCGTAATGCACGCGAACCCGGCGCCCGCACGGGGACCGCGTTGGCCAGTCCCTCGCTGGCGCGTCGGGTTGGTGCGCGGATGGTGGTTTGAAGAGTGGGGGCGCGCCCCGGTCGGGCCGGGCCGCGAGCCCCTCGTCCAGCAAGGGAAAGGACCTGGCGATGCACACGATCAACCGGCGTGATTTCCTGGCCGGCCTGGGGGCCGCCGCCGCGACCATGGCCGGCGGACTGGGGTTCGCCGCCGAAGACCGGCCCGCGGTCAAACGCGGAAACGACCTCGTTGCCCTTGGCCGAACCGGCATCAAGACCACGATCTTGGGCATGGGCACAGGCACCGTGGGCGGAAGCCAGCAGTTGGCCCTGGGCCAGGAGGGCTTCACGCGTCTGGTGCGCCACGGTTTGGAGCGCGGCCTTCGCTATATCGACACCGCCGACGCCTACCACATGCACCTGTTCGTGCGACTGGCCCTTCAGGGTGTCCCGCGCGACCGGTATTTCCTCCAAACCAAGACCACGGCCAGGCATCCCGAGGTCGCCAAGGCCGACATCGAACGCTTCCGCCGCGAGCTGCGCGTCGAGACCCTCGATACCGTGCTGATGCACTGCATGACCACGGGTTCGTGGCCGACCGACATGCGGCCCGTCATGGATGTGCTCGACGAGGCCAAGCGCAGGGGCCGGGTTCGGGCCGTGGGGATCTCGTGCCACGGGCTCGAGCCGTTGGCGGCCTCGGTGGCCTGTGACTGGGTCGACGTGCAGCTTGTGCGCATCAATCCCTTCGGCGCCAAGATGGACGGCAAGCCGGAGGAAGTCGCGCCCTTGGTCCAGCAAATGCACGCCAAGGGCCGCGGCGTTCTGGGAATGAAGATCTTCGGCGAGGACGGCCTCGGCAGCCGCGAGAAGCGGCTGCAATCGCTGAAGTACGTCCTCGGATTGGGTTGCGTCGATGCCTTCACGATCGGCTTCCGGTCGATCCAGGAGCTGGACGAGACGCTCGAGCTGATCGAGCTGGCCACCAAGGCCTGATCGCGG
>JANLFZ010000492.1:2340-3708 GCA_024653385.1 Thermoguttaceae bacterium
CCCGCCTCGCGCGGCCGCACGCGGGCCTCGCCTCAGCCGCGCCATGACTCCCGATCTTGCCTTCGGAGGAACTCCGCATGGCGGGGATCGGGCGCCCCTTGGTGCATCAGGTTGTGGTAGGCGAAGACCCAGCCCGTCTTCGTCGTGCCGTCGACAAAACCGCTGGCGTCGGCCGGGCGCGGGATGTTCCAGCCCGCCATGATGTGCCCGGGCATGCGCTGGCGGAACATGCGGCTGGCCGCCTGCTCCAGTTCCCACATGCCGATCTTGGGCGGACAGAGCCGGAGGATCTCGACCAGCGTCTGGCGCCGCCAGACGGCGGCCTGGAGGTTCACCGTGTAGTCCCAATGCGGGAAGACGACCATGTCGTGGCGGTCGCGGTACGGTCCGGCGGGGTCGGGCGGCTGCCACGTCAGGGCGAAGCCGGCGATCCGCGGGGCCTGGCGCATCGCGCGGCAGGCCAGGGCCACGGCCCGGGCGTCGACGGGTTGAAACAGGGCATAGTCGTCCAGCGCGAGCAAGACCAATTCGTCGGCGTTGTGCTCGGTGAGGTACACCAGGGCCCGCTCGACCCACGACTGCTCGGCGTCCGGACCCAGGCCGATCGCGCGGAACCGCTGCGGCGCGGCATCGGGTAGTTCGGGCCGCAATTCGCCGTGCGTTACGTCGACCGGCGGGTGGTCGGGCCAGAACCGATCGAGCAGCCGAAGGCAGACGGCCGCCGCCGCCACGTAGCGGTTCGAGGTGGGCACCCAAATGCGCAACGGCCCGGGGTCGGTCAACCGGCGATGAATCGCCTCCCACCGCTCGCCCGGGATGCCGTGCGCCGTGATCACCGTGTTGTCCTGGTCGGGTTCGAGGCCGGTCCACCGGGTGAAGCCCTGGAACGCCGGATCGGCGCACAGCGCGATGCCGTGCGCGCGAAGGCAGCGGCCGACCAGTTCGTCCTCGTTGCCGGTCGGGGCCTCGAGATGATCGCGCACCACGGCGGCCGCGCGGCGGCTGAGCAGGTACCCGCCGCCCCCGCTGGCGTATCCGGCGTACTCGCAGCCGGCGTAGTCGAACGATCGGCCCGCCGGGTAATCGGCCAGCTTGGCCAGATCGACGTAGGTGTCGTCGTCGCACTTGAACAGATAGTCGAACGCCGCGTGCTCCAGCGCCCACTGGCAGAACCGCCGGGTCTTTTGCGGCAAGCTGGGGTAATCGTCGGGGCAAGGAAGATACAGCACGTCGCCCTCGCGGCGGAACTCCGCCGCGTTGCCGACAAGGAATACGTAGTCGATCGCCTGGCGCGGGGCGTGCGCCAGCCACGTGCGCCGGCAGTTCTCGGCCCGCGCGGCATGGGCCGGCGTGTGAAGGATGCCGACG
>JANLFZ010000492.1:3718-4609 GCA_024653385.1 Thermoguttaceae bacterium
AGGATCCGAGGCCGCGTCGAGGCGGCCGCCCGCCGAACGCTTCGCCAGCGCCGGCGCAGTCCCTCGACGTCTTGGGGCCGGGTGTTGAACGCCGATCGCGGGTGGAGGCGGTGCCAGACCATCACCTCGGCCAGGTTGTAGATCCGCCGTCCGGCCTGCGCAAGCCGCAACCACAGGTCGTAATCCTCGATGCCCTCCCAGGCCGTGTCCCACCACGCGTCGCGCCGGCGCACGAGGGCCGAGGAATTGATCACGTGGTTGAGCCCCAAGAGTTCGTCATAGCCGATCGGTCCCGACTTGATCGGGATGGCCCCCCGGCCCTGGCCGATGTACTCGCCCTGCGTGCCGACCACGTCGTATCCCTGGTCGCGGATCCAGGGGACCTGCTTCTCGAGCTTGTACGGATGCCACAGGTCGTCGACATCGAGGATCGCCACGACGTCTCCCTGGGCCTGGGCCGCAAGGGTGTTGAGGGCCGCCGCCTTGCCGCCCGCCTCGCCCAGATCGAACACCTTGATCTTCGGGCTCTCGAACGATCGGGCATGGCGCAGCGTGTCGGAATCGGCCGCGTGGCCGTTGACGCCGATGAGCAACTCCCATCGGTCATACGTCTGGTCGCGTACCGATCCGGCGCTCTGGGCGAGAAACTCGGCCCCGTTGCGGACCGGCATGAGAACGCTGACGTGCATGAAACGACTCCTCGGTGGATGGGTTGGTTGGCGAGGAAGACCCTCGGTCGCGCGCTGTGGCTCGGTCGGGAGACCGTGCCACAGCGCGAGGGAGACCGTGCCACCTCACCCGCGCATGGCGTTGTGATCCTTGTTCAGCGCCAGGAGCTTGCGACCCGGCATGGGCCACGACTCGGGGCAGCAGTACGTTGGCGGCAGGACG
>JANLFZ010000493.1 GCA_024653385.1 Thermoguttaceae bacterium
ATCTGGCCGACCTGTACGCCAAACGGAACCGCACCCTGGCGGAGGTCATCCCGATGCTGGCGCGGCAGCCGTTGGACTTCGATCCCGGGACGAAATGGTCGTATTCGAACACGGGCATGGACACGCTGGGCCGGATCATCGAAGTCGTCTCGGGCCAGCGGTACGAGGATTTCCTTCGTTGCCGCGTTTTCGAGCCGCTGGGGATGACCGACACGACGTTCTATCCGACCGCCGATCAGAAGGCGCGCCTGGCCGTGGTCTACGATCGCAAGGATGGGAAACTGGTTCCCTCGCAGGGCTTCCTGGGGCTTCCGGCCGACGCGAAGTACCCGATTCCCGCGGGCGGACTATGCTCGACGGCCGCGGACCTGGCCCGGCTGTATCGCATGATGCTCGGTGGGGGCGCGCTCGATGGCCGGCGGATCCTCTCCCGCGACAGGGTGGCCACCATGACCCGGCTTCAGACGGGCGAGCTGACCTCGGGCTTCACCGCGGGGATGGGGTTCGGGTTCGGCTGGGCCGTGGTGCGCAAGCCCGAGGGCGTGACGGAAATGCTCTCCCCAGGCAGCTACGGACACGGCGGCGCGTTCGGCACCCAGGGCTGGATCGATCCGCACAAGGACTTGTTCGTGGTGCTGTTGATCCAGCGGACCGGCCTGCCCAACGCCGATGCGTCGGAGATGCGGCGCGAGTTCCAGCGCATCGCCTTTTCGGCCCTCAAGTGAGTTTTCTCAAGAACCGGCACCCGACGACGAAATCGCCCGTCGGCCTCGGATAAGGGCTGCAGTGGGCGACCTCGGCATCGAGGTACAGGATGCCGGACGGTGTTCCCAGCGCCACCACCAGCCGTCTGAACTCGGGCGGTTTCGGCAACAGAAACGAGAACCCACCCGTCGACAGGTCGCAGCACCGGATCGGGCAGAACGCCTCGGGCCGCGGCATGTGTTTGCCGTCATACGGAGCGATCGACTGGACCACGGGATAGGCCTCGCGCGGGCTGGTCCTTCGATCGGGCCGGTCCTCCTCTTCCAGGAGCATCCAGCTCAGGTCGTTGAACTCCTCGGTGGTCAGGACATCCGCCATAACGAAGCTCTTTATTCTGCGCGCACTCGCCTCAGAATGTCTAGCTTGCCTGACTGCACCATGCAAACCCGAGAGACCCTCGCATGGATCCGGCTTCACCCGGTTTGTCGCATGTGACGGGTTTGCCGGTTGTCGCGGACTGCGGAGCCGTCGGCGAGCGCCGATTGACAGGCCCCCCACGTGTGCGCTATCCTGACGCCTGGGGAAGCCTTTTCTATCGCGCATCCGTTCGGTCGAGGTGGAGCGGTTGTCTGGCGAGGGCAGCGAGGCGGCGATGTCGATCCAGGTCCAGTGCGAGCACTGCAAACGGCGTTACTCCGTTCCGGACAAGACAGCCGGCCGGAAGATCAAATGCCCGCAGTGCAAGGCCGTCATCGAGGTGCCGGAGCTGCTCGAGGAACTCGAGCCCGCGCCGGAACCGCCTGGGACACCGATGGCGCCGGCGCAGCCTCTCTCTTCCTTGGGCGCTACGGGGCTCGAGGTCTTGGATGGCCCCTTAGCCCATGGCCTGTCCGCCGCTCGGCCCGCCGTCCCCTACGCCGTCCAACCCGCCGCGGCGAAGGGCTTCTCGTGGCGGTTGGTCATCACACTGGCAGCGCTGGGATGGGCCCTCGTGTGCCTGGTGGCCTATGCGGCGTTTCCCCATGTGATCCTTGCCCTCGTCTTGGCCGCGCCCCTGGCGCTACTGTTTGCGGCCGCGATCGGGATTCTCGGGTACGGGGCGATCCAGTGGTTTCGTTATGGGCTAACGAGGAGTGCGGTCTTTGCCCTGCGCGCTCGGCAAGCGAAGCGCGATCTGGCATTTGGGGCGGGCTTGGCCGCGGCCAGCGCGGCGGGACCCCTTCTGGTCGTCCTCGCCTTATCGCGTGGATGGTCGGGATCCGAGGCGCCGACCGCTCAGGCGACCGCCGAATCTGTCGGGGGGAAACCTCCGGGACAAGCCGCGGCGGTCCCCGGCGGGCCGCTCCTTCCCGCCCAGGCGGGTTCCAGTACGCCGCCTGCCCCGGAACAGCGATCCCCCCCGACCCCTGGTGTGATCCCGGCGCCAAGCGTCCCGCCCAGTGGACCTTTGCCGACCCCACGGCCCGGACCGGTTCCACCGTCGCGCGTCGCGGATTCCCAAGCCGACTCGCCGTTGCCGCACCAACCGCCGCGCTTATGGCAGTACGAGGCCGATCCGTGCGCGGAACCGCCCCCGTTGGACCCAACCAAGAAGATCTCCCTCCCCGTGGGCCCCACGGAGACGGCCGAAGTCGTGTTTCCCACACGGCCCAGCCGGTTCGTCGCCATCGGCAGCAACCGCGGCGCCGACGACTACCGCGAGGTGTGGAATCTCGAGACCTTGCAAGCAGGCGAGCGCATCGGTGGGCAATGGAAGCGGGCCGAGTTGGTGGCCCTCAGCCCCGATGGCCGACATCTGGCGGTCTACGGCCGCCAGGAGACCCGATTCACCGAAGGGCAGATCGCGGTCTTCTCCGCCGAGACGGCCAAGCAGGTGGCGCTGTTCCCGGTGACCGCCGCGCACCGCGCGCACTACCTTGACATCGCGGCATCGGGCCAGGTCGTGCTCGTGCGCGACTCGATGGGACGAACCGAAGCATCGGTATGGAACCTGAAGGACCGGCAGCTTGCCCGGCGGTTCACGCTCGGCACCGGCATGTGCCGGCGCGAACAGCTTGCGCTTTCGCCGGGGGGGAGGTACCTGGCGCTGGTCGGTGGCGATCTTCGGGTCTGCGAGATTGCCAACGGCCAGACGGTGATCGACGCGGCGGTTCCCCGCGCGCCGGGTTGGGGGCCGGGACAAGTCCGCGCCACCGCGTTTTCGCCCGACGGACGGCATCTCGCCTTTCTCGTGGAAGACGGGGCCGCGTGGCGCGCCTACTGCTGGGACCTTACCGCCCAGGGACCGCCCGAGGTCAAACGGATCGGCTCCCAGTGGGCACAGCGGTTGCGGGCCGTGGAGCCGAATTGCCACGAGCCGCGATTGGAGTGGATGCCGGACGGCATCGGGTGGCTGGCCTTCGGGGCGGTCGTGTTGGACCGGCAGACCGGCGAAGGCATCTGGGAGTTCCCCAAAGCGGCTCGACAAAAGAGCCCGCGACGCCTGCTCGATTCCACACGTCTGTTGAGCGTGACGCGCAAGGAATCGGGTCGGGTTCTCGAGTGCATCGAGGTCCCCCATGAGAAGCTTCGAAAGGCTGCCGACGTGGTCCGTCAGGGGGGCGACCTGATCGACGTCGCGTTGGGGCCTTTGGCTAGGCTGGATCGCTCGAGCCAGAAGTCTGCCGGCTTGGCTGGTGGCCAGGCGCCGGCGTGGTCGGTCAAGCCCGATCCCGCCCCGCCGCCCGAACGGAAGTACTCCGACCAGCCCTTGCCGATTGCCGGGTTGGTCAAGCAGGTGTGCTTCAGTTCGCCGGCGTCGGGCCAGGCGGTGGTCTTGGCGATACCCAACCCGCACGCCGAATCGGCCGGCGCGGTCACGGCCGAGCTGCTGGCCGGTTTCGAGCGCCTACCGGGCCGGCTCGAACGGTTCGATTTGTTCGCCGGCAAGCGTCTCGGCCGCATCGACCTGCCGTGTCCCGGCGATTTGCTCGACGTGAGCCCCAGCGGCCGCCGCGCCTTGCTGCGGTTCGGTGGCCAGC
Organism: Thermoguttaceae bacterium; assembly: GCA_024653385.1. GTDB lineage: Bacteria > Planctomycetota > Planctomycetia > Pirellulales > Thermoguttaceae > JANLFZ01. Next base: position 3,726 of record JANLFZ010000493.1, read on the forward strand.
GGATCGACGTATGGTCGCTGGACGAGGGCAAGCCGCTGTGCGGGCTGCGTCCCTGGACACCGCCGAAGGACGCCACGCTGGTCCCACCCATCTGGGCCCGATTCGTCGACGACGACCGCATCGTGTCGCTGGCCGGGTCGCCCGGCGAGTTGACGCTCTGGGAAATCCCCGCGTGCCGCGCGGTGTATGCGTATCCCGCGGCGACGGTCTGGTCGGCCGCCTTGTCGCCCGGCAGAAACTACATCGCCCTGCGCGACGAGGGAAGGATCGTCATGGTGGAAGCGGCCACGGGCGAGGTCCAGGGCGTGCTGCCCTTCCCCCAGGGCAGCGTGCTGGGCGCCTGGGAACCGGGGGCCGCGGCCTTCTCGCTCGATGGCACTCGTTTCGCCGCGGCCTGGCGCGGCGAAACCATCTCGGACCTTGTCGCCTGGGACCTCTCGACGGGTGCGTTGATCGCCGACGCGCACGACGTGGCGCCCGGCCAGACGCTCCAATGGCACGGCCCCGGTCACCTCCTGGTTACCCAGACCGGCACGAGCTATCTGGTCGATCTGAAGCGGCACGCGGTGGTCTGGCGGTATCAGTACACGGGCGGTTGGCCGGTCGCGGCGCCACCGGACCAGCGGCAGTGGGTCGTGGTGCAATCGCCGCTGCGGCGCACGGCCTGCCTGGCCGCGCACACGGCGGTCAACCAGCAAGTGTTCCGGACAGTCGACGCGCAAGTGCCCGGGGACCAGCCGCCGCTATGGGGCCCCGGCACACCGATCACGCTGGACACCAGCGGTCTGAACGTTTCGAGTCCCGACCTGCGCGCCCGGCTCGAAGCCGCGTTGCACCGGGCGCCACGGCCAGCCCCGCCGCCTGGAGCGCCCGGTG
>JANLFZ010000494.1 GCA_024653385.1 Thermoguttaceae bacterium
AGCACCCGCTCGGCGAGATCGATCTTGCCGAGGCACCGCGCAAGCAGGTCTTCGGCGTCGAATACCGCTGTTGTCGGGTGAAGCGACGATCGATCCATGCCGGATCTCCAACCATCGATGCGTCGTGGTTCTTCGCAACTGTAGGTCGGCCGACCGGGGGAGTCAACGCGGTGTGGGTCGGCGCGGCGCGAGGGACGGCCGGCCCGGCGGCATGGACGCTTTTTTCGTCGTGTTCGTCAGACGCGGCGAGGCCAAACCCCCCGGAACTCAGCCGGTGCATCCCACCGGCTTGCCGTTCTACGAAGCCGTCGGCGAGGGTGTGGTTGCGGGGTTGACGAGATGCGCGCCTGGCACCTGGACCCCCTCGGTCCGTGGAGCAGACGCCACCGGGAGCTTCAAGGTGAAGGCCGTCCCCCTCCCCACGGTGCTTTCGACGCGGATCCGGCCGCGATGGGCCTCAATGATGTCGCGGCACATCGAGAGGCCCAATCCGGTTCCCCCCTTGCCGCTGGCGTCCGGACCGCTCTTCGTGGTAAAGAACGGCTCGAAGATGTGAGGCAGTTTGTCGGGCGGGATGCCGCATCCGTAATCGCGAATCACCAAGTCGACCGTATTGCTGTCGGCGTCGTGCGACAGCTTCAGCACGATGCGCCCGCCGGACGGCATGGCCTGCCGGGCGTTGATCAGCATGTTCAGCAGCACCTGCTGAATCTGGTTCCCGTTGGCCAGAATCGGGGGCACCGGTTGGAAGTGTTTCTCGACGGTGATGCGGTACTTGTTCATTTCGCGCTCCAAGAGGAGCAGCGTATCTTCCACCAATCTGGCCAAATCCGTCGGTTCCTGGCCGGTGGCCCGGTTGCGGGCGATTCCCAACACGCCGTTGGTGATCCGCGCGGCGCGATTGCTGGCTGCCAGGATCTTCTCGAAGCACTTGTCGCGGTTGGCGTTGTCCTTGTGCCTCATGCCGAGTTTCGCGTAGTTGATGATCGTCATCAGCACGTTGTTGAACTCGTGCGTGGTCGTGCTGACGAGTTCGCCCAGGGCGGTCAGCTTTTGTGCCTGCGCAAGCTGCCGCTTGAGCATCTCCACCTGATGGCGCAGATCGGAGTTATCCGCGGTGTCGCTCATGATGGTCGATGACTCCGTCGACCCAATCCGCAGCCGTGGGAAAGGCCAGAAAGTCGCCCAAGGCAATCCGCTTTCGCGGGCTTGCCCCGTCGCTCAATTCCTCACCGGCTTGCCGTAAGGTCGCGTCTTAACCTAGTATCTGTTAAGGGGTTAGCCCGTTGTTGACCTATCGTCGAACTCGCCTGGGCAACTGAAACCGAAGCGGATAGAATCGCTCGCGGTCTTGTCTCGGTGTGAGAATCGGGGAGATTCGGCTGGGACGATCGGATAACGCGGCAAGTGTCGCCTGCGCGGTCTGGAGAAACTGGCATGCACACGGTCGAGTTGCTCGACGAGGCCATTCGGCTGGCCCAAGGCCTTGGCTACCGTTTGCGCCAGGAATCGCTCGGGGGAGTTGGCGGCGCGTGCGAGATCCGGGGACAGAAGTGGCTATTCCTCGACCTGGACGCAGGTCCCCAGGAACAACTCGATTGCGTGCTTGCTGCCCTGGCACGGGAACCGAGTCTCGGGGCCGGGAAGGTCTCTTCCCGCTTGGCTCGCGCGATCTCGTGCGCCGCCTCGAGGTCGGCCCCTGTCGCTCGGCCTATGGTCGTGCCGCCCCAGACCGGGGCCGCCCCTCACCCCATCTGACACCGGAGCAGGAGTTGGACGGTGCCCATGCCGATCAGCGGCCGGCGGAGGGTTTCCATCGGTCGCGTTCGGGTAGCTCTTGAAGGACTTCGGTTCCCAAGATCCGCAGCGACTCGGCCGCGAGCACGCGCACCTCGGGGTCCTTGTCCGACAGCAGTTCGCCGAAGGCCGGCATGGCAGCCATGCCCATGCGCGTCAGCGAGCGGACGGCCGTCGATCGCACGAGCCGGTCGTCGCCGCGTACCAATTGGACCAGTCCCGGGATCGCGTCCCTCGCCACCGGCCCAAGTTCACCGAGGGCCAGGGCTGCCGACTCGCGCACCGCGGGGCTTTCGTCCTGAAGACGTTCGGCCAGGGCGGCAACGGCGGTTTGGGCGTCGGGGCCCAACTGGCGCAACGCCTCGGCCGCCACGCCGCGCACTTCGGCGCGCGGGTCGCGGAGCAAGCCGGTCAGACCGGGCACGGCGGCGGCTCCGCGTCGCACCAGCAACCGGGCGGCCGTGGAGCGCACGAAACCGTCCTGATCGCGAGCCAACTCGACCAGCGCCGTGACAGCCGCCTGCGACGGCTTCCCCATCGCCTCCAGGGCGTAGGCGGCCGCCTCCCGAACCGACGCGTCCTCGTCGCGAAGACGCTGGACCAAGGCCGGCTCGGCCTCGACCGCCGACTGGCCCAGATGCCCCAGCGTCTGGACCGCAAGCCGGCGCACCTCGGGATTTCGGTCGGCCAGGAGTTCGATCAGGCCGGGCGTTCCGGCCGGCCCGATCGTTCCAAGCACCCGGATGGCACTGCTGCTGACGAATCGGTCGCTGTCGCGTGCCGATTCGACCAATGCCGGGACCGCGGCCTTTGCCGCCGGGCCGAATTGCCCCAGCGCCACCGCGGCGGCCTCGCGCACCGACGCATCCTTGTCCCGCAACCGTTCGGCAAGCGACCGCACCGCAGCCGTAACCTCGGGGCTGGTAGGCGATTCGGGCGGCTGAGCCCAGCACGCCGAGAGCCCAAGAGCGACGCAACAAACCAGCAAACCGGCGCGGTTCATCGGCAACCTCCAACGAAAAGGCAATCGATGCCTCGGCCAACACCGTCCGAGAACACCAAGGGAGTTGCAACCCACTTTCCCTATTCTACTTCGCGGCGGCAGGCATTCGCCAAGAAAACGCTCTCTCGACGGGGTGATTCCCCCCACGACGTGGCTTGCGAGACACGGCGGGCATGGCTACGCTCTTGCCCCCCTTCGTCTGGCTGCGCCGCATCCGCGACAAGAACGAGGTCCCTCGATGTTCCGCGATCTTCGCCGACTGTTCAGTCTTCTCGATGCGCTGAACTACTTGGGCAACCTGCTCTACAAGCGGAGCGTGCGCTACACGGGCGTCAGCGCCGCGATGAGCATCGTGGGCTATCTGGCCAACTACCTGCCGGGAACGGCGACGTACTCGGCCAGAGTGGCCATGGCGCTACCCGTTTTGGTCGGCTCGACGGCCCTGCTTGGCGGGCTGCTCTTGAAGAGCATCCCGAGTCTGATTGCCAAACGGATGGCCAACGTGGCCGAGGCCCAGGACTTGGACCTCATGGAGGACTACCGCAAATCGTGCGAGGACCTCCACTTGCTTACCCTTTGGGATCGCGTGTTCTGCTACGAGTGGCAGTTGGGTTCCACGGCGACGACGCTCTGCGTCGATCCGGCGGAGGCCCCCGAGGCGATCTGCCGACCGCGTCTTTCCGGCCAATCGCCGGGCGAGCTGGGGCGCGCCGAGTTTCTCGCCCGCGCACGGTTCGCCTTGGCGCGACCGCAACCTCAGCCGCGCCAGCGATACCATCTGGGCATCGATCTGCGTTTCTTCGAGGATTGGCGCAACGGGGCCTGCTTCGACCGCAACGACACGAAACTGCTGGAGCAATACGAGGCCTCGGCCACGCTCGAGGCGATCCGCCGCGAGGTCGGCCACACCCGGTGGGAATCGCTGGGCGACCTTCCGCTTCGGATGTCGCAGAAGTTCTGGTTGTTCTTGACCTCCCGAGCGATGGCGATTGCCGTGGGCGAGGCCGTCTCGCAACTCAACCGCGCGTACGACACCGATTGGTTCAACGCCCAGGCCCTCCTATGGCCCGGAGAGGAAGCCCAGCCATGGCTCGATCGGTTCCCTGGGGCCGCAAGCGAGGTGCGGCGGCTCAGGGAGGCGATACTCGATCGGGTATACGGGGCAGACCCCCGGGTCGCGCGGCGGATGCTCGAGCGCACCGTCTTGCCGAGCTTCGTGCTTGCCACGCGGCTGCGCGTGCGATTCGACCCGGAGTACGCCGAAGGGAGCCTGGGGTACAGTCCGGCGCAGGACCTTGCCCAGGTCGGCCTTTCCGATGCGCGACTGGATCCGTACCGCCGAGTCGCCGCGGAGGTCGGCGAGGAGCGGGCGTGGTTGTCGGCCTGTCTTGCCCGGTACCGGCCCGAGTTGCTGGCTGCGGACCACGCCGAGGCCTACCGAGCCGTGCGGGTCGCGGTTCACGCGAGGCGGCGGGGGTTTCGTCCCCTCGTTGCCCGACAGGCCGAAGGCGCCGACCCCGAGGGGCGTTTTTCGGCCGTTTGCTTGCCGGTCATCGACCGGGCCGCGGCGCGGTACCCGGTGTACACGGCCCGGCTTACGGCGATGCGTCTCCACCACGAACTGGCGCGCCTGCACTTCGCGGAGTATGCCGCACTCTTGGAGATGCTTCGGCAGACGCCCGCGCCCGAAGTCGGCCGGATGGCCGCGTAAGGGCCTGTAAAACAATAAGTTGGGCAAACATGAGAGAGCAAGGAAGCGCA
>JANLFZ010000495.1:0-234 GCA_024653385.1 Thermoguttaceae bacterium
CTCCTGAAGGTGGTCGCGGTCGTCTTCATCCTCGCCGACCACGGGATCGAACGCAGCGCTGATCTCGATCTTCACGACGTAGCGCAGGTCTTCTTGCGGATCGATCGCCCGCTTGCACAGGTCGCACGTGTAGTGAATCATTGACCCGCTCCCCAATTGTCGTCGGCTGCCCAGCCGACTTCCCGACGGAACACACACGGAACCCTTTCATCCTAATGAGAAACGGCAACGCAT
>JANLFZ010000495.1:244-3611 GCA_024653385.1 Thermoguttaceae bacterium
CAAACCCCCTTCGGCCGGGCCGCCGAAGGGCCGATTCCCGGTCCCGACGGACCGGAGAGCCAGGGGGCCGACCGATTGCTCGTTGCCCGCGCAAGGGCTACAATCGGCCGAATGACCCCACGCGACGTTGTGCGCACCGTTCTCAGCGGCAAGCGGCCCCCGTACGTCCCCTGGTCCCTGGGCTTCACCTACGAGGCCCGCCAGAAACTCCAGCGGCACTTCGCCGGCGAGGACCTCGAAACGCTCCTGGACAACCATCTGCTGAAGCTGGGGAGCGATATCGGCTTCTTCGAGGGCCTGGGCGAGCACCGGGTGCGCGATGTGTTCGGCGTGGTGTGGGATCGCTCGGTCGACCGCGACATCGGCGTGGTCGAGGGCTGCGTGCTGCCGCGGCCGAGCCTGGCCGGCTACGAGTTCCCCGATCCGCTCGACCGGCGGTTCTTCGCCGAGATCCCGGCGAAGATCGCGCGATTTCCCAACCGCTTCCGCGTGTTCCAGATCGGGTTTTCGCTGTACGAGCGGGCGTGGACGTTGCGCGGCATGACCAACCTGTTGATCGACTTCCACGACCACCCCGCGTTCGTCCGCGAGCTTTTCGACCGGATCGCCGAGTACAACATCGCCCAGGTGCGCGAGGCCCTGCGCTACGACATCGACGCGGTCTATTTCGGCGACGACTGGGGGCAGCAGCACGGTCTTCAGATGGGGCCGCGTCTTTGGCGCGAGTTCATCCTGCCCGTGCTCCGGCGCATGTACGGCGCGGTGCGCGAGGCGGGCAAGCAGGTGATGATCCACTCGTGCGGCGATGTCGACGAGCTGTTCGACGACCTGATCGACGCGGGGCTGGCCTGCTTCAATCCCTTCCAGCCCGAGGTCATGGACGTCTACACCCTCTTGCCACGCTACCGCGGCCGGCTGGCCTTCCACGGCGGGCTCTCGACGCAGAAGACCCTGCCCTTCGGCACGCCCGATGACGTGCGCGCCGAAGTCCGCCGCCTGCTCGACCTCGGGCGCGACGGCGGCTACCTGTTCGCCCCGGCACACGACGTCGAAGGCGACGTCCCTCTGGAGAACATCCTGGCCATGATCGACGAACTGCAACGCCAGGAGGGCTACCCGGGCCGCAAGTAACCCTTCACCAGTACTGTCCCGGTTCTCGCGGCGAAGGGGCGCGAAAATGGGACTGCCCCCTTCGGGCGCCTCGCCTCGCCGGGGGCACGACGGCCTACGCCATCCACCCGCGCTCGATCTCTTCCAGCGTCTTGCCTTTGGTCTCCGGCACGAGTCGCCAGACAAAGAGCACGCTCACCACGCATAGCGCGGCGTATAGCCAGAACGGGAATGCGCGGTGGAAGGTCTCAACCAGCCAGGGGTCCTCGTCCATGATGGTGAAGGTCTGCGTGACGATGAAGTTGGCGACCCACAAACACACCGTGGCAATGGCCATCGCCCGGCCGCGGATCTTGGTCGGGAAGATCTCCGACAGGATCACCCAGGTGACCGGGCCCACGGACAGCGCGAAACAGGCGATGTACCCCAGAATGAACAGCAGCACCCAGAGTTCCGTCCGCTCGAAGTAGGCGGCCAGGCCCATCGCCACCAGGGCGACGCCCATTCCCGTAAAGCCGATCAGCATCAGCGGCTTGCGGCCCAGGCGGTCGACGGTCCAGATGGCGATGATCGTAAACAGCATATTCACGGCGCCGACGAGCACGGTCTGGAGCAGGGCCACGTCGGTGCCCTCGCCCATGCGCTTGAAGATCTCCGGGGCGAAGTAGAGGAACACGTTGATGCCGGTCACTTGCTGCAACACGGCCAGCGTCACCCCAATGACGAACACGATGCGCAGGCCGGGCTGGAACAGTTCGCGCAGGGTGCCGCGTTCGAGCGCCAGCGCGTCCTCGATATCGGCCAATTCGCGGCGGGCCTGCTCGGGACCGCCCACCCGGGTGAGTACATCCAATGCCCGGTCCGGCTTCCCCTGCTTGGTCAGGAAACGCGGGCTCTCGGGCACGAGAAACAAGAGGGCCAAGAGCACCAGCGCGGGAAGCGCCCCGGAGCCGAACATCCACCGCCAGCCCCGATCCACGTTCCACGAGACGATGCCCCAGCGCGCCACCGCCACGGCGATCGGCTCGACGTTCACCTTGTGGTCGGCCAGGAACTTCACCACGGCCTGGCTGGTCAGCCCAGGCCCGGCCGAAGCGATGAACCGGTCGATCTCCGCGGAGCCGACTTTGGGGGCATTCCGGGCAAGGAACTGCCGGGCAAACTGAGGATCCAGCGTGGCGCCGTCGCGGGCCACGTGGGCGTCGACCACGGGCTGGTCGATCGCCGCCCCGTGCCCCGCGATGAAGTAGTTCACGAAATAGACGATCAGCATCCCCGAGACGATGGCAAACTGGTTGATCGACACCATGCGGCCGCGGATGCGCGCCGGCGAGATCTCGGCGATGTACATCGGGGAACTCATCGACGCGGCCCCGATGCCCAGGCCGCCGATCATCCGGAAGACGATGAATTCAGTGAAGCTCCGCGGCAGGGCCGTGCCCAACGCCGAGACGAAAAAGGCGATGGCCGACAGCACCAGCACGTTCTTGCGCCCGAGCCGGTCGCTGAGCATGCCCGCCGCGCCGGCCCCGATCGCGCAGCCGAGCAACGCGCAGGCCGCCGCCCAGCCCATCATGGCCGCGTCGAGATCGAAATGAATGCGCAGAAAGCCGATCGCCCCGGAAATCACCGCCGTGTCGTAACCGAACAGCAGCCCTCCCAAGGCGGCGACCAGGGCCAGCAGCCAGACATAGATCGGACTGCCCTGCCCGCTGCCAGAGGCGAGCCCCATCGAACCGGGAGTTGCTTGGGACATGAATCAACGCTCCTTACCCAGGCACGCGAAGCCAACCGCGCCAGCGGCATGATCGGCCTATCCTAGCCTTGCGGCCGCGGGCTTGACAAGTGCGAACGCAGCTTTCAGATTGGTCGTTGCCGACTCGTGTGGACCGGTTTGCCGCCGTGCGCGGTTCGCCCCAACCCCGAAGAATCCGTCATGAACTCGCAGCAGCGCGTCCAGAAGGCCCTCCAGCACCAGCAACCCGACTACGTCCCCTTGGACTTGGGGGCCAGCGCGGTCACCGGAATGCACGTCAGCTCGGTCTACCAGCTCCGGCAGGCGCTGGGGCTGGACAAGCCGGGCACCCCGGTGAAGGTCGTCGAGCCCTACCAGATGCTCGGCGAGATTGCTCCGGACCTTCAAGACGCCCTGGGCGTCGACGTGGTGGGCCTGAGCGGGCCACGCACCATGTTCGGCTTCGAGAACAAGGATTGGAAACCCTGGACGCTCTTCGACGGCACGCCGGTGCTGGTGCCC
>JANLFZ010000495.1:3621-4550 GCA_024653385.1 Thermoguttaceae bacterium
AACACCGATCCCGAGCCCAACGGCGACATCCTGATGTACCCCGAGGGCGACCGCACTGCCCCGCCCAGCGGGCGCATGCCCAAGGGCGGGTTCTACTTCGACACGATCGTGCGTCAGGAACCGATCGACGACGCCAAGCTCGATCCCGAAGACAACCTCGAGGAGTTCGGCCCGGTCAGCGACGAGACGCTCGAGTATTTCGCCACGGAGGCCCACCGGCTGTGGCGCGACACGGGCCGCGCGATCCTGGCCAACTTCGGCGGCACGGCGTTCGGCGACATCGCGCTGGTGCCCGCCCCGTTCCTCAAGCGGCCCAAGGGCATCCGTGACATCGAGGAGTGGTACGTCAGCACCGTGGCCCGCTTCGACTATGTCTATGAGGTCTTCCGCCGCCAGTGCGAGATCGCCCTGGCGAACCTGGCCAAGATCTACGACGCGGTCGGCGACAAGGTCACCGCGGTCTTCATCACCGGCACCGACTTCGGCACCCAGAACGGGCCGTTCATAAGCTGCAAGGCCTATCGGAAGCTCTACCAGCCGTTCCACCGCAAGGTCAACGACTGGGTCCACCAGCACACGCCGTGGAAGACGTTCATCCACTCCTGCGGCTCGGTGATCGACCTCTTGCCCGACATCGTCGAGGCCGGATTCGACATCCTGAACCCCGTCCAATGCTCCGCGGCGGGGATGGACCCCAAGACCCTCAAGGAGCGGTTCGGGGCGAAGCTCACGTTCTGGGGCGGCGGCGTGGACACTCAGAAGACGCTCCCCTTCGGCACGCCCGAGCAGGTCCGCCAGGAAGTCAAGGAGCGGATTGCGATTTTCAACCGCAACGGCGGGTTCGTGTTCAACACGGTCCACAACGTCCAGGCCCGCACGCCGCGCGAAAACCTCGTCGCCTTGTACCAAGCGGTCAAGGAATGCCGGCA
>JANLFZ010000496.1 GCA_024653385.1 Thermoguttaceae bacterium
ACCGCATCCGCGTGGGCCTGGTGGGCCTGGGCGGGCGCATGCACTCGCACGTGGCCGCGCTGGTGCAGATGCCCAAGGACGTCGAGATCGTCGCGGTCTCCGACTGCGACGAGTCGAAGCTCGAGAATGTCGAGAAGATCTACACTCCGCTGGCCGGCATGAAGCTGGCCAAGTACACCGAACAGCGGCGGCTGTTCGACGACAAATCGGTCGACGCGGTGAGCTTCTCGACCCAGGACCACTGGCATGCCCTCCAGACGATCTGGGCCTGCCAGGCGGGCAAGGACGTGTACGTCGAGAAGCCCTGCGCCCACACGCTGTGGGAGGGCCGCAAGATGGTCGAGGCCGCGCGCAAGTACGGCCGCATGGTCCAACTGGGCACCCAGTGCCGATCCAGCCCGAACATCATCGAGGGCATCAAGCGGCTCAAGGAAGGCATCATCGGCGAGGTGTACATGGCCCGGGGCATGTCGTACAAGCTCCGCGGGCACTTGGGCAAGCACCGTCCGCAGCCCGTGCCCAAGGGTCTCGACTGGGACAAATGGGTCGGCCCCTCGAAGATGGTCCCCTACAGCGCCTTCAACCACCGGCGGTGGTATTGGAACTCGAACTTCGCCAGCGGCGATATCGCCAACCAGACGGTCCACAATATCGACGTGATCCGCTGGGGGCTCGGGCTGGACACCCACCCGTGCCAGATCCAGTCGATGGGCGGCCGATTCCCGCCGGCGGCCGACGACGACGCCGATACTCCCAACACCCAGTTCTTCGGCTGCCGCTTCCCCGGGCGCGACGTGCTCGTGCAGTTCGAGATCCGCCACTGGTACACGCCGACCGAGGCCGGCATGGGCGACCAGTACCCGTTCGTCGACCATTCGAGCGTCGTGGGAGCGATCTTCTTCGGCACCAAGGGCTACATGATCATCCCCGACTATTCGAGCTACCGGACCTTCCTCGGGCCGAAGCGCGAGCCGGGACCGTTCGCCCACACCCAGGGCGAACCGATGATGGACCTCGAGCACTTCCAGAACTGGGTCAAGGCGATCCGCAGCCGCAATCCGAAGGACCTCAACGCCGACATCGAAGAGGGGCACCTGTCGACCGCCATCTGCCATTTGGCGAAGATCGCCAACCAGGTGGGACGGACGCTTCAGTTCGATCCCAAGACCGAGCGTTTCGTGAACGACCCCGAGGCCGACCGGTTGCTCACCAAGGAGTACCGCAAGCCCTACGTGGTGCCCGACCCGGTGTAAACCGAGTTGCGCCATCCTCGAAGCGCCTGGAGTGCGCCAGTGCTTGCCGCTGCCGGAAGGGAGAGATGGCCGGCTTCGAAGGATCGTTGGCCGGCGCCGGGTAAAGCGTGGCCTACCGGCTGCGCGGCTGCCGAGTTCAACCGCTCAGGTCGAGCAGCGTTCCCGACTGGCCGGTGGGGTCCTTGGCTTGCCGCGAGTCCTCGGGTGCCGCCGTGGCGTCCTTGGGGCGCTCGGGGATTTCCCAGGGGCGCCGGCCATCGGCGTCGCGTTCCGAGGTTTCGTGGTCTTCGCCGTCGGCCTCGCCGATGCCCGCGGCATTTTCGGCACGCTGTTCGTTTTGGACGCGGCGTTCCTGATTGGCGGCCTCGTGCTGGGCTCGATCGGTTTCGGCGCCTTTGGTCTGTGCCAGCGGCGTGCCTGCCGCGCTGGCGATGACTCCTCCCAAGGGACCGACGCTCATGGCAATGCTCCTTATCGCAGTTTTCTCGGCAAACGGCGTTGGATTTGCGGGCCGCGGTCGGCCTGGAGTTGCTGGATCGCCTGGTTGACGCCAGGGAATGCCTCGCGTCGCATCTTGGGGTCCTGGAGCGTGCCGGCCACGCGGATCAGCATCAGTTGCTGGCTTGCTCCGCCAAGCACTTGCTCGACCAGCGGCAGGTCGAGGTCGCCGCGGCCGACCCGCGCGTGGAACGTAAGCTGGATCTCCGACTGGAAGTTCATCTCGCCCCCGCCCAGAAGACTGATGGCGTCGCCCTTGAATTCGAGCCGGTCGAAGTAGACGTGGTTCGCGTCGATGCGGAAGTCGATGTCGGCGGTGCTGAACGCCGTGCGGTTGGGCTGGCGGATGCTCAGGATCTTCAGCAGGCGGACCATCAGGGGCAGTTCGTAGATGTCGGCATCGCGGAGTTCGATGCTCCCCTGGCCGGTCAGCTCGTTGGTGCTTCGGCCCTTGCCGCGGAGCACCACGCTGGCGGCCATGCGCCCCTTGAGATTCTGCGTGCCGGGGAGCGACTCGCGGGCGAGTCGTTCGAGGTCGCCGTCGGAGTACGTGGCCTGGACGCCAAAGCGGGGCTCGGCCCCCAGGGCGAGCCAGCCGTCGCCTTGGACCGTTCCGCCGAAGAGCCGGGCGGTGATCGGCCTGGCGGCGCGCGCGGGGCCCTCCGGGGCGCCCGGCTGGCCCTGCTGCGGCAAGCCCACCCAGGATCCCGCCAGCACCCGCTCGTCGTCGATCCACAGTGGGCCGGCCACCTGGGTGAACTGGAAGTCCTTGTACATGACCGAGGCGATGTCGAGATCGCCGCGGCAACCGAAGCGTTCTCCGTCGAACTGGCCGACCAGGCGCACCGTGCCTTCGAGGTTTTCCAGGCGCACCCCGCAGTCCACGGCCCCCTGGTGAAAATCGACGGCCAGGTCCCACTGGGAGGCCAGCGGCGCGCCCGGACCGGACCGGGCAAACGACAGATCGCCCCGCACATGGAGCGGCCCTTCCGGGTTGAGCGCGGCCACCGCCCGCTTCAAACGGGCGGGCAGGGCCTGGATCAGGTCGCGGTCGAGCCGGACCCGGTCGACGCGCAGCCCCTCGAGCGTCAATCGAAAGCTGCCGTCGGGAAGGAAGGCACACCGTCCCGCCGTTGCCAGGCGCACGTCGCCATGCTCGCCGCGGAATTGGTCGATCGTCACCAGGCCGTTCTGGTAGAATAGCGCGCCGCGAAGCCTGTCGATACGGTAGGGGAAGCAGACGGGTTGGATCGAAACGCGGTCCTCGCGAGGCCACGCGCGAAGGTTCACATCGAGCTTCTCCTGGCCTGTCAGGTAATGAACCTCGACGTCGAGATCGACCGCGCCCTGCGGGCGCACATCGTCCCACACCTGGCGCATGGCCGGCGGAAGGGCGTCGCGCAGTTCTTCCTCCAGGGGCACTTCCTCGCCGATCAAGCGCAGCCGCAGTTCGTGGCCGCCCGGCGCGGGCCCCAAGTGGCCGTTGCCGCGGATCCGTCCCGTGTCGTTGCTGCCCTCCAGATCGCGGAAGGTCCAGTGGTCGTCGAGCATCTCCAGCTTCCCGCGCACCTCGGTGATCGGATAGCGGAAGCGGTCGTAACGGATGCTGCCCTGACACAGCTCGACGTGGACGTACCGCCGCGCCACGGCGCCCGGGGCCTCCCGCCATACCCGGGCGAACGTGCGCAGCGTTCCCGCCGGATGGAGCGACCCGACGGCACTGCGGGTCTTCTCGGGCAGGGCGCTGAGCAGCCGGTCGTCCAGCGGCAGCGCGTCGGCGCGGGCCTCGATCGACCCGTGCCAGTCGGCCAGCGGGTCGAGCACCCGGGCCGAGACCCGCACCGGCTGGTTGCCGCTGTATGCCGTAATGGTGGCCGTGAGCACGTTGTCCTTCAGGCACAGCGTGCCCGTGGCCCGCTCCAGGCGGTAGGGAAACCGGTGGTAGGTGAAGGCCACGTTGAGGCACTCGACCGACACGTCGGGCTTCCAGGTTTGGCCGTCGAACACCAAGGTCACATCGGCGCTGATCTGCCCCGAGGGCAGGTACTTGTGCCAGTGACGCTGGAGCGCCTCGGGCAGCGCCTCGACGACCCGGCGGTCCAGCTCGATCTCGCGGATCTGGGCGTGCAGCTCGCGCGGGGCGTTTTCGGCATAACCGGTTTGGTGGAAGGCCAGATGGACCGTCGACGCGCCGCTGCGGGCGAACAGGTTCTTGATCGTCACGCCCCGGTGGTCGCACACGAACGCGGCGCGGAGATCGGTTAGCGAAAGCGGCAACCGCGGATCATCCAGGCGGCCCTGGGTCAACTGGCCGGACACCTCGAAGGCGCATGGTGGCGAAGCGGCCGGATCGTAGCGGACCTGAAACCCCAGCGTACCCTGGGCGCGCAATGCCCCCAGCGGGGCCAGACGCTCGGCAAGTTCCAAAGGAAGCGCGTCGCGAAGTTCCGGCGAAACGGAAAGCCCGTCGATCGTCCCGGTCGCCGACCACACCGAGCCATCGGGCTCGATCGCTCCGGAGACCTGGACCTGCCGGAACAGATCGCCGGCGAGCGTTGCCTCGAACCGCCGCGCTGCCGGCTTGGCGTCCGGCTCGTCCCGCTCGTCGGTCGAGAGCGTCAGATTCACGTCCCGGAAAATCAAAGGGCCCGCCCCGGGGTTGGCCGCGCCGACGATTTCCAAGACCCCATCCTCGATGCGCACTTCGGGGATTTCCTGCCCGGCCTCGGGCGCCGACAACAGTCGCGAGACGTTCCAGCTTCCGTCGGGTCGCTTGGCGGCCTGGAGCCGCAGCCGG
>JANLFZ010000497.1 GCA_024653385.1 Thermoguttaceae bacterium
CGCCCCGGAGGGACGGCTCCGAGGCCACGCCGTGCCCGTAGGCGTGGAGTGCGTACTGGGCACGCGCGCATTTCGCATGGCGTTTCGCGTGGGTGCAAAGCAGCCACCCTACGGCCACTTGGTGCCCGCCGGGTGGAATCAGAGAAGAAGAGGAACCCATACTTGGCTTTGGTTCTACTGGCGCTCAAGTTCGGCCCGGCAGAGGCGGCAGGCGGCCTCTTCGACGTGGTAGCGGACATCGCGATACTCGGGGGCGTCTGGGTGCAGGCGGTAGGCCGCCAAACGCTCGGCGCTGGGGCACATGGCCCCCAGTTCGTCGATCACCCAGTGGACCACGTCGGCAAACGCGCGAAACTCGGGGGTGGCGGGAAGCATGGTCGCTACTCGGGCTTGCGGCGATGCAGGGTGAGAAACACGGAACGATCGACGTCGGCCTCGCGCACGCGATCGAGCACCCAGGTGCGCGCGCGGTGGAGCAGTTGGTCGATGCGCTGCCGGTCAAGGCCCATGGCCATGGCGATCTGGGCAGCCGACTGGCCGCGCAGGCTCCGCTCGTAGGCCTCTTTGAGGGCCAAGCGGTCCGGCCGGCGTTCCGACCATCGGCAGAATTCGGCCAGTACCTGGCTTAGGAGGAGGCCTTGGCGCGCGCGGCGTTCGGCCTCGGCCAGTTGCGTTGGCGGGCCAAGGCCTTCGCAGTCGGCCACCTCGAGGGACCCAGCGGCCGCCCCGCGAGCGTCGCCGGCGTCGCGCGACGTTCCCTGGCCGGCCAAACGGGCCAGGGCCCGGCGTTCCCACTGGCGCAGTCGATCGATGGCCCGATGGGTGATGAGGCTGCGCAGCCACGGCTGCCAACCAGCCTCCGGCCGGAATGCCCCGTGACGCAGCCGCTGGAGCGTCTCGGCCACGGCCTGCTGCACCAGGTCCTCGGCCTCGTCGGCCAGTCGCGGAAACTTGCGCTTGGCGTAAGAGGCCAGTTCCGCGTGGTGGCGATCGAAAAATGCTTCGAAGGATTCCTGGTTGGGCAAGCGTTTGTCGGACATCGAAGGGTACGCAGCGAGTTATCGGGTGGACGATCGCGCCTCAAGGAGGTCGCATCGAGACGCTCCTTGTACGCCGGCTTCGCGTTGGCCGACCCAGTCTAAACCAGCACCGGGGCGGCGGCCAGATTCGCGATGGACCTCGCATGGGCCATTCGGGATGACGGGGACGGGCAGGACCGAGCGACACGTTGCGCCTCTGGGCTGTGGGGTGGTTTGTACTTTCACTCGCTTCCAGCACAATCCACGTCAGACGTGACAGGCTCTGAGTTCGATCGCGACGTGGCCAATCACGCGATTTACCGCAACCCGGGCAACCGCCGGTGCGCCGCGGTCCCGGGACATCGTGAGAACAAGGAAACGACCGCTACTGGCCGGGCGCGAGCACGGCGTCGACGAGCGGGTCGAACAGCAACCGGCCGAGTGCCTGGTGGTAGTCTTGGTCGGTGGTACCGGCCAGGGCGACCCCGTTGCGCACGGCGATCAGGTTCAGGCTGGGGATCACCAGGAGGATCTGATGGCCCGCGCCGGCGCCCCAGAAGGCGTCTTTGGGCACTCGGGCGTATTGGCCTTCGCGGTTGCTCCACCAGCCCATGCCGCCGTGGCCCGGCGTGCCGGCGTCCGAGACGACCTGGCGCACGGCCTCGCGGGCGAGGAGGCGTTTGCCGTCCCAATCGCCCTCGCGGAGCATCAGCCGGCCCACCGCGGCGACCGCCCTGGCGCTATAGGCGCCGCCGCCCCACGACGCGACCAGCGGCAGGCCATCCACGGTCATGGTATCGCCATACCCGACGGACCACTGGTTGTCGGGCACGCCCATCGGTCTCATCACGCGCTCGCGCAAGAGCGTGCGAATATCGCGATGAGGCGCGTCGCCCAGCGCCGCAGTGACGCACCAGCTCAGCATGGCAATGCCCGGGTTGCTGTACTGGTGTCGCTCGCCCGGCTCGAACAACACGGGAGCCCGGTCGCGCGCGATGGTAAACGGATCGTTCGGCGGCGGCAGGCGCTTCCAGAAGTCGCCTTTCCAGCCCGCGAGCCTCTCGTGAGGCAAGCCGCCGGCCTCGGCATCTTCGATGCCGGAGGTGTGCGAGCCGAGGTGCCGGATGGTGATCTTCGACTTGCGGGGATCGGCTTGCCACGCGGGGACGTACTTG
The DNA here is from genome assembly GCA_024653385.1 of Thermoguttaceae bacterium. GTDB lineage: Bacteria > Planctomycetota > Planctomycetia > Pirellulales > Thermoguttaceae > JANLFZ01. The sequence continues at coordinate 2,195 of JANLFZ010000497.1, forward strand.
GCGGCCGGGTCGTCCAGGGCGATGCGGCCATCGGTCAGGGCCACCGCCAGCGAAACACCCCCGACGATCGCCTTGGCCAGCGACGCGGTGTAGTGCGTTTTCGTCGGGCCGTGACCGGGCGCGTACCACTCGAAGACGATCTTGTCGTTGCGGATCACCAAGAGGGCCTTGGTTCCCCGGGCCGACAGGTCGCGTTGGAGCGCGTCGAGCTTCGGCTTCGACATGCCTTGGCTGTCGGGCGTGGCGGTTCGCCAGCGCCGGTGGAACTCACCCGGGCTTGGCCCGGCGCGCGACGGCTGGCCCGGGGCTTGGGCCCAGACGCCCGAGACGATCAGGCCGCAGGCCACCAGGGCCAGCACGTTGGTTGGCGCGGTCATGGCAGACTCCGATGGGCCGCGAGAGAATCGCGTCCGCGCTGCCGGTTCAGAGGATCCAACCCGCGCGGTACGGCGGGTTGACGAACGGGTTGGCCTCGGGGCAATTGGTGAAGCGCATGGCGGCGGCGTCCCACTGGAGCTTCACGCCGGGGAACTTGATCGCGACGACGCCCAGCATGGCGATCTCGGTCAACGGCGCGCCGTACGAGAAGTCGCTGCCCGCCTTGCGCCCGTTGCGGATCGCTTCGAGCCAATCGTGATGGTGCTCGCGCACCCGGGGGATTTTCGGCTCGGGGCGCTTGTACTCCTTCATCTTGGCCTCGGGGATGATGCGTACGCCGCCGGCTCCGTGCGAGCCGTACATGATCGTCCCCTTGTCGCCGAGCACGATCGCGCCGGTGTCGACCGGCTTGCGGTTCGGTTCGAGGTCGGCCGGGCGGGGGATGCGCTCGGTGCCGCTGTACCAGTGCATGGTGATCGGTCCCCGGTCGCCCTTGGCCGGGAACTCGTAGGTGATGATCTCGCCCTTGGGGAAGGCATCGCCTTGGGTCTTGGGGTCGTAGTCTTTCACTTGGGCGGTGATCGTCGTCGGCGCGCCGAGGTCGAGGGCCCAGAACACCGGATCGACCACGTGGCACGTCCAGTCGCCGACCGTGCCGTTGCCGAAAGGCACCCAGCCGCGCCATGCGCCGGGCAGGTAGGCCGGGTGGTAGGGTCGCTGCCGCGCCGGGCCCAGCCACATATCCCAGTTCAGTTCCGGCGGCACGGGATGTTCTTCCTTGAGGCGCGGCAGGGCGTCCAGCCCCGAGTTTGACCGCCGCGCAGCCCGCGTGGATCGTATGGACCTTGCCGATGGCGCCGTCCCAGATCCACTCGCAGAAGATGCGGATCGACTCGAACGAGTGCCCCTGGTTGCCCAACTGCGTGACGACGTTGTGCTCTTTGGCGGCCTTCATCAGCGCGCGGCACTCGTAGACCGAATGGGCCAGGGGTTTCTCGCAATAGACGTGTTTGCCGCGCCGGATGGCCGCCATGGCGGCCACGGCGTGGAAGTGGTCGGGCGTGGCCACCACCACGGCGTCGATCTTCTTCTCCATCGCGTCGAACATCTTGCGGAAGTCCTGGAACTTCGGGGCGTCGGGCCAGCGCCGGAACGAGTCCGCGGCGCGCCGGGAATCGACATCGCACAGGGCCACGATGTTCTCGCCACTGACCGCGTTCAGGTCGCCGGCCCCCATGCCCCCGACGCCAATGCCCGCGATGTTCAGCTTCTCGTTGGGGGACGTCTTGCCGCTTTGGGCCACGGCGTGGCGGGGCACGATCGTCGCCACGGCCACGGCGGCTGGCGCCGCCTTGACCAACTCTCGACGCGTCAGGGTGGACTTCTGCATGGCTTCCTCCTCGGGAGTCAGACGCTTGGGCAACCAGATGACAAGTGCCCAGCGTAGCCCCCCGCCAGGCCGACGTCAAGCGACGCCGGCGTCCGGCCCGCGCGGTACTCCGCGACCGGACGAATCCGCATCGGCCACGCAATCGTTTCGATCGGGAGACTCGGCACCATGCGAACGGAGTTGCCCCGCTTTCGCCGTCGCTTGGCCCGCCGCGCTCCTTCACTCGGCGGCGCCTCGCCGATACGATGCAAGAGACGGGGCATGGTGGCACCAGGACCGAGGGAGATCGAGGATCGCCTCGTGGACGCGCACGGACTGCCAAGCCGGGCGGTGCGGGTTGGGCTGCCGGTGGGGATCGTGCTGGGCGGACTGGCCGTGGCCTCGCTGTTCCCGCGGTCCGAGCCGGCGGGCTCCTCCGCCACCGATTCCCGCGAGGCGATCGTATACCGGCGGCAGGCCGAGCCGCCCGAGGCCGAGCCGCCGGCGCCGGGCGCCGAGCCGGCGCGCGTCGAGGCGAGCGTTCCCGGCCCGGCACGAAGGGGTTTGGTCCGG
>JANLFZ010000498.1 GCA_024653385.1 Thermoguttaceae bacterium
GCCTCGGCCAGGTAGCGGATCGAATCGACCGTGGCCACCAGGGCGTGCGCGTGATTCTCGATGCCGATCGTCACGCCCAGCCGCTCGGCCGCGGCGACCTGGGGCGCCATCTCTTGGACGAACGCCCGGACCGCCTCCTTGGCCTGGGAGCCCGAGACCTCCTTGCCGCCGCGGCTACCGGTGACGACGAGCCGGGCGCCGAACCTCTTGAGCACCTCCATTTCGGCCTCCAGACGCAGCGGCCCGAGGTCGTAGCGGGTGGTCATGCCCAGGCGAACGCCGTGTTTCTCCAACAGCGCGGCAAAGCGCTCGTGGCCCATCGCCTCCATTTGCTCGCGCTGGTTGGCGTGGACCTCGGGCCAGAGGTCGATGTGCTCCGACCCGGTGCGTTGCACCTCGGGCAGAATGACCTCCAGCGGCATCTTGCCGTAAAGGCTCGAGGCGAGGATGTAACGCAGCCGGAAGCGGGGCTCGGGCTTGGCGACCAGCGGCGCGGTCGCGCTCAGAACCACCGCGCCCGTCACGGCGCGGCACAGGGCGCGTCGGCTTAGTCTCCGCTCGCCTGGCGGGTGTGGCCTTCTCATGGCTGGGGTCTCGCGTGGGCCGTGAATGGTTGCGGAGCGTCCGGTACAATTCCCTCCTATCGTATCTCTCGGAAGTCGTCCCTCTCAACCCGCCGGCCAACGAATGCTCTGGCACGAATACGTGATCCTCTTGGTTGTCTCGCTCGTGGCCGGGGCCATCAATGCGGTGGCGGGCGGCGGCACCCTCTTGACCTTCCCTTCGCTGCTGTGGGCCGGCCACCTCAGCGAGATCGTTGCCAATGCCACCAGCACCGTCGCCCTCTGGCCCGGGCAACTGGGAAGCCTCTGGGGATACCGCAGCGAACTGGGGACGAGCCGCCGCGCGATGCTCACCCTCGCCGTGCCGAGTCTCTTGGGCGGGGCCCTTGGAGCCACGGTCCTTCTGCGGACCGGCAACGACACCTTCAAGATGCTCGTGCCGTACCTCATCCTCCTTGCCACGATGCTCTTCATGGCCCAGGAGCCTCTGAACCGATGGCTGCGCAAGAGGGTCGCGGCGCGACCGGACGCCGATCCGTCGGCGGCATCGGCCCAAAGTGCGGTCGCAGACGAGCATTTCTCGCGGCGTCGTTGGGCCGCCGTGCTGGGGTTCCAGGTGCTCGTGGCCATCTACGGCGGGTACTTCGGCGCGGGCATCGGCATTCTCATGCTCGCGGCCTTCGGCTACCTCGGGTTCAAGAACATCCACCGCATGAATGGGTTGAAGAACATCAACGGCATGTGCATCAATGCCGTGGCCGCCGGCATGTTCATCGCCAACGGGCTGGTCTGTTGGCCCCTGGCGCTACTTATGGCGGCTGGGGCGATTGTGGGCGGGTACGCGGGAGCGGGCACGGCCCGCAAGCTCGGACAAAAGAACGTTCGCCGGCTGATCGTCTTGATCGGTCTTGGTCTGACGTTGGCCTTGTTGCTCAACCGCAATACGTAGGCGACACCCCGCCTTCCGGGTGGGGGCTGGCTGCAACGCCCGAGGGAGATTGTCTCGGTGCGCCCGGTTTCTCGCCCCGCATTTGACGGCCGTAAGGTAAGGTTTCACTGGATTTCATCTTGGCGTCATGTGCCCGGTTAGGGGTATCGGTCCATGCTGCGAGTGCCCATTCACCGCATCCAGCCCGGCATGATCCTTGCCCGGCCGATCCCCCACCCGAATCATCCCTACCACTACCTGGTGCAACGGGACCGCGAGATCCCGATGGATCTGATTCCGCGGTTGAGGCAACTGGGCATTATCGAGGTGTGGGTCCGGCATCGCGACTTCGAGTTTCTCGAAGGCGTCATCGACGAGGGGCTTGGCGAACGGCAGCGCGACGTCTACCTGCATGTCCGTCGCAACTTCGAGGCGATCATCCGCAACTCGACGGTCGAGCTGGACCTCGTGGGTTTCCAAAGCTCGGTCCGCGAGTTGTTCGATTTCCTCAAGGGTAACTCCGGCAGCAATATCCTCCTCCAGAAGCTCGACGCCTTCGACGACTACCTCATGTCGCACTCGACCAACACGTGCTATCTGGCCTTGTTGGTCGGGATGCGCCTCGAACGCTATTTGATCGACCAGCGGCGGTTCAAGTCGGCCAAAGAGGCCAAGGACCTGCACCTCTTGGGACTCGGCTGCCTGTTGCACGACATCGGCAAGATGCTCGTCTCCAAAGCGATCCTCGACAAGCAGGGCCCACTCGACCCCGCCGAAACCGCTGAAATGCGCCGCCACACGGTCTACGGCTACGAGATGGTGCGCAACAGCATACCCGCCTCGGCCGCCCAGATCGTGCTCAACCATCACCAACGCTGGGATGGCACCGGGTACCCCGGCCGGATCGATTCCCAAACGGGCGAGACGGTCGCCCCCTTGGCCGGTCCTCAGATCCCCATTTTCTCGCGCATCGCGATCATCGCCGACGTCTACGACGCCGCCACGACCCGCCGCTGCTATTCCCCGGCCAAGCTGCCGGTGCACGCCCTGTTCGAGATGCGTCACCAGTGCCGCGGGTTCTTCGATCCCGTCGTCGAGGCCGCGTTCTACCGCATCGTGCCGCCGTTTCCCATCGGGCAGATCGTCACGTTGTCGAACGGCGTCCGGGCGGTCGTGGTCGATTTCAACCCCGATGCCCCGCTGCGACCCAAAGTCCAGTGTCTCTACACGCCCAACGGCGAACGGTTCGAGCATCCGTCGCTGGAGGAAATCGACTTGCGCCTGCACGAGGACTTGGCCATCGTTGAGGTCGATGGCCAGGACGTGCGGCCTTTCACGGCCGCTGCCGAATCCGTGGAACCCGAAGAAGCGCTCGTCTAGAGGGCTGCCTGCTTGAACCGCGGTGCCCGGCGGCGTAAAGTCGTGCATGGCGCAACCGCCCCATTCCTCGGGTCCCAAGGACGCTGGCCATGTTCGTGCGAATGCTCTTGACGTGTGTTGCCCTCGGATGGTCTTCCCTCGCGTCGGCCGCGGAACCCCGGCCGAACGTCGTGCTCTTCGTCGTCGACGACCAGGGACGCGATGCCGGGTGCTACGGCAATCCCAGGGTCAAGACCCCCAACCTCGATCGCCTGGCAGCCGAGGGAACTCGGTTCGACTATGCCTTCTGCACCACCGCGAGCTGTAGCGCGAGCCGATCGGTGCTCTTGACCGGACTGCACAATCACGCCAACGGCCAGTACGGTCACGAGCACGCGTACCACCATTTCCGCACGTTCGACAACGTGAAGAGCCTGCCGGTGTTGCTGAGCCAGTCGGGCTACCGCACGGTGCGGATCGGCAAGTTCCACGTGGGGCCGCCCGATGTCTATCGATTCGACCGCGAGCTGCCCGGCAATGCCCGCAATCCCGTGGCCATGGCCGAAACGTGCCGCGCGGTACTGGCCGAGAAGGACCAGCGCCCGCTGTTTCTCTATTTCTGCACGGCCGATCCCCATCGCAGCGGCAACGTGGCCGCCGACCTGCCCGGCCGGCCCGACCGCTTCGGCAACCGCCCCCAGGGCTATCCGGGCGTGAAGCCCCAGGCGTTCGACCCCAAGCAGGTCGTGGTTCCGCCCTTCCTTCCCGACACGCCGGAATGCCGCGCCGAGCTGGCCCAGTACTACCAGGCGGTCTGGCGCGTGGACCAGGGGCTGGGACGGCTCGTGGAGATCCTCAAGGAAACCGGCCAGTACGATCGCACCTTGATCGTGTTCCTCTCGGATAACGGCATCGCGTTTCCCGGGGCGAAGACGACGCTCTACGAGCCCGGCATGCGACTGCCGTGCGTCGTGCGCGCCCCGGCGCAAAAGAAGCGCGGCGTGGTCTCGAGCGCCATGATCTCGTGGGCCGACATCACGCCCACGATCCTCGATGCCGCCGGGGCCTTGCCTGAAAAGAACCCATTCCACGGACGCTCGTTCCTCCACGTCCTTGACGAGCCCAACCCGGCCGGCTGGGACGAGGTCTACGCCTCGCACACCTTCCACGAGATCACCATGTACTACCCGATGCGCGTGGTGCGCACGCGGCAGTACAAACTTATCTGGAACCTGGCCCACGGGCTGTCGTATCCCTTTGCTTCCGACCTGTGGGAGTCGTCGACGTGGCAAAGCGTGTGGAACGCCAAGGCCAAGACCTTCGGCCGGCGAAGCGTCGAGGCGTTCCTGCACCGCCCGGCCTTTGAACTCTACGACCTCGCCGCCGACCCCGACGAGATCCACAACCTCGCCAATGATCCGAAGCACGCAAGCGTGCTCGAATCGCTCCAAGCCAAACTGAAGGCGTTCCAAGAGCGGACCGGCGACCCCTGGATCGTCAAGTGGGAACACGAGTAACGCCTTGCCGATCGCTCGAGGCCCCCGGAATGTCCCCCCGCCACAAGGGGAAGAATCAGCCGAATCGGTCTGCTGTGTGGCCAACAGCGGAGCCAGCCGTGAGGTGGGATATCCATTCCCTCGTAAAGCCGGCAAAGGCAACG
>JANLFZ010000048.1 GCA_024653385.1 Thermoguttaceae bacterium
CGAGGAAATCGACGCGCCGGGGGAGTGGTATCTCGATCGCGGCGCCGGGGTGCTCTATTTCTATCCGCCGTCGGATCCGGCCAAGGCCACCGTCGAGGTCTCGGTGCTCGCCCGGCCGCTGGTCGAGTTCGAGAACGTGTCGCACGTGACGTTTCGGGGACTGGTGTTCGAGCTGGGGCGCGGCGAGGGGATCGTGGTGCGCGGCGGGCAGCGGTGTCTCTTCGCCGGATGCACGGTGCGCCGCCTGGGCGGCGACGCGGTGACCATCGACGGGGGGACGGACCACGGGCTGTTGAGTTGCGACCTCCACACGCTGGGCCGCGGCGGCGCCCGCATCCGCGGCGGCGACCGCAAGACCCTCACTCCCAGCGGCCATTTCATGGAGAACTGCCACGTCCACGACTTCTCGCGCATCGACCGAACCTACACCCCGGCCCTGTGGACCGACGGCGTGGGCACGCGCGTGGCCCATAACCGGTTCCACGGCTCGCCGTGCCACGCGGCCCGGCTGGAAGGGAACGATCATCTCGTCGAGTTCAACGAGGTGTTCGACGTGGTGCGCGAGTCGGACGACCAGGGCGGCATGGAGATGTTCGGCAATCCCACGTACCGCGGCGTGGTCTTCCGCTGGAATTACTTCCACGACATTGGCGGCCGGTACGATTGGCCGTGCGGGCAGGCCGGTATCCGTCTCGACGACGCGATCAGCGGCGTATTGGTATACGGCAACGTGTTCCAGCGGTGCTCCAGCGCGCTGTTCGGCGGCGTGCAGATCCACGGCGGCAAGGAGAACGTGGTCGAGAACAACGTGTTCCTCGAGTGCCGGCACGCCGTGAGTTTCTCGGGCTGGGGACAAGCCCGGTGGAACGAGTTCCTCAAGAGCGACCGCGTGGTGCAGCAGACGACGCGCGAGGTGGACATCTCGAGGCCGCCCTACAGCACCCGCTACCCGGCGCTGGCACGGCTGGCCGAGAATCCCGACGTGAACCACCTCTGGCGCAACCTGGCCGTCCGGTGCGGCACGTTCCTGGCGCGCGACCGGGGAATCCAGGACCTGGCGGCCAACGTGCTCCGAGGCGAAGCGGACCGGTTCGCAGCCCCATCGGGCAAGCGGCTGCGCCTCGACCCTGTTGTACTCGAATCGGCCGGCCTTCGGCCCATCCCCTTCGACGAGATCGGCCTGTATCCGGACGAACACCGTCGGACCCTGCCGCCGTGACCGTCCCCGATCGGCGGTGACGGACCCCTAGCCGGTCGCGAAGCGGTCGAACAGTTGGTGGCTCACCGGTGCCAGGGCCTGGTAGAGCTGCTTGTAGATGCGGTATCCGTCGGCATACAGGGCGGCGCGGGCCGGATCGGGCCGGTAGACCTTGCCGGGCCGGTACACGCGGCGGAAGGCGTCTTGCTCGTCGCGGTACAGACCCACGCCGATGCCGGCGAGGATGGCGGCGCCCAAGGGCGTGGCCTCTTCGATTTCGGGGACCTCGATGGGGCGGCCGAGCACATCGGCCTTGTTCTGCATCCAGAAGGCATTGCGCGTGGCCCCGCCGACCACGGTGAACTGCTCCATGCGGGCGTCCAGGCAGGTCTCCATGGCGGTGACGATGTCGAGAAGCTGGTAGTCGAGCCCTTCGATGATCGCGCGGAGCACGTCGGCTGCCGTGGCCCGGGGCCCGAGCCCGACGATGGCCCCGAGGCTCTTGGGATCGACCATGGGGCAGCCTGCGCCGGACATGTGGGGGAGGAACATGGCGCCGTGCGATGCCGCGGGGGCGCTGGCGGCGGCGGCCATGAGGTGATCCCAATCGGTACCGCCCTCGCGCTGGGCCTTGGCGGCCGCCTCGAACCCGAACTGCTGGCGGTACCACTCGAGCATCTCGGCCGCGACGTTGGCGCCCCAGGTGGCGTGGCGTGCGCGGGCGACGTGGGCCTGGACGGTCATTCCGGATTGCTGGAGCCGGGGATCGAGGATGGGCCTGGCCGTGATCGCCGTGACGATTTCCCAGGTGCCGGTCACGTCGAGCACGCGGCCGGGCTCGAACACGCCCACCGGCAGCGCGCCGCAGAGGTGGTCGTGCCCGCCCAGAACCACCGGCGTGCCCGCCGCCAGCCCCGTGGCGCGCGCGGCCTGGGGAGTGACCTCGCCGATGGGCGTGCCGCTGGGCAGGGCCTCGCACAGCAGGCGCCGGTCGATCTGCGCGGCCCGGATCAGCTCGTCCGACCAGGCCAGGCGACGCTGATCGAACAGCATGGTGCACGAGGCCATGCTGTAGTCGGTCACCCGGCGGCCCGTGAGCATGAAATTCACGAAGTCCTCGATCAAGAGCCACTTGTCGGCCCGGGCAAGGATGTCCGGTTCGTTCTCCATCATCCAGCGGATCCGCAGGGCCGAGTTGATCGGCCAGACGGGGTTGCCGCCGATCGAGAACGTGCGCTGGACGCCCACGTGCTCTTGCCACCAGGCGAGTTGCGGGCCGGTGCGGGGGTCGTGCCAACTGATGAACGGGTAAAGCCAACGGCCGTCGGCGTCGACGGGCAGGCCGTCCATGCCCATGCCGGTCACGGCCACCCCGCGCACGTGGCGCGGGTCGTCGAGCTTCGCCACGGCCTCGCGCACGGCCTCGGCCGCGCCGCCCCAGATCTGGTCCGGTTCCCAGACCGTCCACTCCGGGTGATCGGGATTGGGGTGGACCTTCTCGGTGGGACGGCTCCCCGCGGCCACCGCTTTGCCGTCGAGGTCGTAGATGACCGCCTTGAGGCTTGTCGAGCCCAGATCGATTCCCATCAGGTAGTCCATCGCCAGCGCTCCGAATCCAGGGAAAAGCCGTTCTCCCGTTTCCGTGGTCTTGGCCGGGGATACAAGCGGTGCATCTTACACGTTCCGGGCGATCGGCGGTAGCTCGGGGATTGGCCTTTGCGGCGCCGTCGGGAGTGCCTTAGAATGGGTGGGTTGCGTCCAGGAAAGCGCTAGTTGCTGGCATGTCGCACCGCCCCCTCTATCGCGTGCTCGGCGAAACGAGCCTCGAGCTGAAGTGCCTCACGCTGTTCGGGGCCTTCCTTCTGTTGGTGATCACGGCCAGCTTCTTGTCGTACTGGTTCGTCACGGAAGAAGTCGTCATGAAGCAGAACCCGGTGGCCGGCCAATTGCTGGCCGACCGGTTCATGCTGACCACCCACTGGCAGGGCTGGGAGCAGAATCCCGACGATCCGCAGTTCGTCGGCTTCGTGAAGATGTTTTCCGAGAACCTGCGCAAGGAGAAGTTCGAGGCCGCGTTCATCCTGCCGGATCCGGCGGCGGACAAGGCCCTGCAACCGGCCGACGAGTACGAGCGGGCCCTGTTGGCGCGTCTGACCAAGCGCCCCGACAGCCGCGACGCGCGCACGCCGGACTACGCGGAACACCCCGACCCGCCCCGCGACAAGTACATCTACTACCAGCCCGTTTATGCCCAGAAGTCGTGCATTACGGTGTGCCACCGGCCGACGAATCCCGGGGTGCCGGGGTTCGATCCCCCCGGGCCGGACCTCGGGCGGGGCGGTCCCGGCGGCACGCCTTGGGTCGAGGGCGACCTCATGGCATTGATCCGGGTGGCCATCCCCAACGCCCCCGTGCAGGCCGAGATCAGTTGGTACTGGAACACGCTGTTGGCCGTGGCCATCGTCACCGCCTTTTTGGCGATGATCGCCTTCTACCTGACGATCCGCTACCTGATCATCAAGCCCCTGAAGCACCTCCGCGACGTGAGCGACTCGATCAGCCGCGGGAACATCGCGCAGCGGGCCGACCTGCACACCGGCGACGAGTTCGAGTCGCTGGGCGTGGCCTTCAACCGCATGTTGCGGCACCTCGTGGCCGTGCAGGACGAACTCCGCCAGGTCAACGCCGATCTCGATGCCAAGGTCGACGAACTCGCCCAGGTCAACATGCAGCTCTACGAGATGAACCGCATCAAGAGCGATTTCCTGGCGACCATGAGCCACGAGCTGCGCACGCCGCTCAACAGCATCCTGGGGTTCAGCGACGTGTTGGGGTCGATCGCGTCGCTGGACGACAAGCAGAAACGCTACGTCGAGAACATCCGCAAGTCGGGCCGGATGCTCTTGGAGATGATCAACAACATCCTCGATCTGGCGAAGATCGAGAGCGGCAAGATGGAGATCCGCCTGGTCGAGTTCCAGATCGAGCACGTGATCGCCGCCCAGTGCGACATGGCCAAGCCGCTGGTCGAGAAGAAGAACATCGACCTTTCGACCGAGATCCAGCCGGGCTTGCCCCCCATGTTCCAGGACCAGAACCGCGTCCAGCAGGTGCTCAACAATCTGCTTTCCAATGCGATCAAGTTCACGCCCGAGGGCGGCAGGATCCGCATCACCGCCTCGCGCAGCGATCGCGGCGACCTCTTGCTTCGCGTGATCGACACGGGCGTGGGCATCGCCGAGGAAGACCAGCAGGTGATCTTCGAGAAGTTCCGCCAGGGACGCACCGCCTTGCCCGGCGGCGACGCCATGACCCGCGAGTACTCGGGCACGGGCCTGGGCCTGTCGATCGTCAAGGAGATCTGCAAGCTGCTCGAAGGCGAGGTCTCGGTCGAGAGCGAGTTGGGCACGGGCAGCACCTTCACCGTCCGCCTGCCGTGGCGGTTGGAAAAGCAGCCGCGGCTGGAGTCGCCCTTGGCCGTGGGCTTCGAGCGCTTCAAGAGCCGATTCGATCCGATGCACGCCACATGACCGGCGCGAAAACGCAACCGCCTGCCGAGGTCGTCCTGTTCGCCGACGGGGCCTGTAGCGGAAACCCAGGCCCCGGCGGCTGGGCGTACATCCTTCGCCACCCCAAGTCGGGCAAGGAGAGAGAGGCTTCCGGCGCCGAACCCCAGACCACCAACAACCGCATGGAGCTGACGGCCGTGATCCGCGGGCTGGCCGCCCTCCGGCGCCCGACCACGGTCGAGGTGGTCACCGACAGCGTCTACGTGGGCAAGGGCCTGTCCGAGTGGTTGCCCAAGTGGAAGGCCAACGGCTGGCGCCGCCGCGAGGGCCGGCACTTCAAGCCCGTCAAGAACGAGGACCTCTGGCGCGAACTGGATCAGCTCTTGTCGCGCCACACGGTGCGATTTACGCACATCCGCGGCCACAGCGGCCATCCCGAGAACGAGCGCTGCGACGCCCTGGCCGTCGCGGCGTACCAGAAGTTCCTGCCACGCCAGTGACGACTATCGACGCTTCACGTCCCCCAGGCCCGCACGTCCTCCGCGAATGCCCCGAAGCCCGACGGAAAGAACTGCTCCAGGAGGGCCAGCTTGCCGTCGCGAACGATCCTTTGCGACTCTCGCCGTGCGCACCGCGTTTCGAGTTCGATGGAGGGCCGAGGGGTGCCGTAGACCTTGACTTTCACTTGTTCGGCAGTGTACGGCGGTCTTCCAGAAGCCAGTCCGTTTATCCATGCGGCCTCGCTTACCCGTGCGTCGCCTCCGACCAGATACCACGCCTCGATCTGAGGCACCGCCAACCCCAGCGCGGTCTTCACAACCGGCCTGCCACCGATGGGCCGAAGATGCGCCATCGTGTCTCTGACCACATCGCGCAGTCGGCAAAGGCGACACCTGCGATCACATGCCCGGACGTCGCGATGACCTCGCTGATGGATCGCGGTCAGGTCGGAGTCGACAACCACGACAAGGCGTTCAACGTCCGTCGCATAGTGGAGGTGCAATAAGACGGCGCGCAACTGCCCGTACACCGCGTCCACTCCGCGATGACGCAGCCGCAGGCCAGTGGCAACCTCCACCTCTTCCCCGAGAACACCGCTTAGGAGGACGAGGATTGCGGCCTCGTCCGCCTCGGACTCGCTCAGCACGGCGACCTTCATGGCTCGCTGGGCACCCCACCAAGAACACCGGTGTACCACACCTCGCCCAACGGGGCCTCGCCGAGGATCTCTTGAATACTCGGACGGTCGGAGAGCCGCTCGAAGCGGACGTTGTCGCCCACCCGATTGGCGATCACGACCTCTTCGGGATGTTCGCGGAACTGATCGAGAAAGTAGGGCGAATGCGTGGTCGCGATGACCTGGACGGGCTCGCGATGCTCGCCGAAGTTCTCGGGGTAGGCAAGCCGATACAGGGCATCGCGCACGTGCCGAAGCAAACGAGGGTGAACGCCTCGATCGGGCTCTTCGAGACCAACCACAGCCGGTGGCTCAGGGAGGTAGGCCAACGTCAGAATGGCCAAGGCCACAAGCGTACCCTGGGAGAGATCCGCCGCCGGAACGCGCGCCGAAGAGTGCCTGGTCTGAAGAGCAATCGCTTTGTGGCCCTCCTGGGGCTTCTCGAACCTGATACCCTCGTATTCCGGAAGCCATCGCCGCAATTCGGAATTCAGCCTGTCGAAACGCTCGGGATCGCTGTCTCGCATCCCATCCAGCACGGCCGCCAGCCCGCCTCCGTCTTCGGCGATTTCGGGGCGGTCTTTCACGACGGCCGGTTGCGCCACGGCGCGCGGGTCCAGCGCGAACACGCGGATTCTCCGCACCGTCTGTTCGATCGCCAAACGATCATGGGGCTCGGCGCCCGGCAAAGATATCGGCGCGCACTTCAAGCCATGGCGCGGCGACCACGTTGCAGCGTACGACACTCGGTTGTATGGAGCAGCCCAATTCAGTTTGACCTGAACGACGGCCTCTTCGTCGTCGTTGGCCAAGAGGCTGCGCGATCGCGCAAGACGGTTCGCATCACGGTCTCGGACCGCCTGCATCGCTTTGAGGACCGTGCTCTTCCCGCTCCCATTCGGCCCGACGAGCACCGTACATCGCCCCAGCGGAAGCGTCGTCTCGCGCAGGACCTTGAAGTTTCGAAACTCAATGCTCTCGATCATGGCGATTTCCCCTATACCCTGAGCCTATCTCAGGCAGGCCGCGTAGTCCAGCCGGCGGCCGGTCGATCTCCGACCGGGGCGATCCTTCGAAGAGCCAAGCAATGGCGGTGTTTCGCAGCCGGCGCCGGCAGAGTACCATAGAGGTCGTTTACAGCGTCAGACGCTGCACGGTGAGAATGACACGGGAGACTCTATCATGGTGACGATCACCTTCACCTTGCGTCGACCGCCGGCGCGCCTTGCGCACCGCGACCACTTCGGCCGGGCATCGCACGCGATCGGTCTGGGCTTCCTCATGGTCCTTCTTTCGGCGGCCGGGGCGCCGGCCGCCGAATCGCCGGCGAAGCCTCCCCGCACCTGGCCCCAAGCCTATACCCTAGAGCGCAACGACACCTCCGGCGTCCTTGCGCTTCGCACCCCGTACTATGGCGTCGAGCACGACCTGAAGAAGGGCGGCGCCATAGCGCGGATCGGGCTCGTGCACGGCAAGGCGGCGAACCTGTTGGCACGTCCGATCGAAACCCGTGTCCGGGATGAAAGCGGAGCCGTGCTCACCGACCTGGCCGACTCCGCGCCGGTCGTCGCCCATCGCCGCGAGGGACTCCACGAGATCGTGACCGTCCAGTGCGAACTGAAGCACGCCGACGGCCGGTCCTCGGGCTTCCGGGTCAAGACGACGTTCGAGTACCGCTGGGGGTACGTCAAGATCCGCAAGGAGTTCCAAGCCCCCGCCGGCGCCCGCGTGCGCGAGGTCTCGCCGCTGGTGACTGTGCTCGTCCCGAGCCTTTCCGACTACGGTTATCGCGAGGGGCTTACCGAGGACGAGGGGGCCCCGCCGTTCTCGTTCGGCAGCAACCGCTGGGCGAGGCTTCGCCTGGGCAATCCGGCCGACAAGCCCCTCCAGACGCGCCACGTGCCGCGTTCGATGATCTTCGCCGACCCGGGCATCGAGGGCCTCGAGTGGTTCGTGGGCTCCGATCTGGCGCAGTGGGACCTTCAACTGACCGGACGTCGCGGCCAGGGCCGTTGTCTGCTGGAACCGAGTTCGTCGCCTCCGGGGCTTGCCCTTTCGGTCTCGCCGTTGTGGAGCGCGGACCAGGCGATCGCCTTGCCGGCGGCTTGTGCGCTCGACTTCTACCTGGCCTTCCCCATCCTCGAAGGGCACGCCCATCGTCCGTGGCTGCACACCTCGTTCAATCGCAACCGCGGCGATTGGGTGCCCGAGGAGACGATCCGCCGCTGGGCCGAGAAAGGCATCCAGACGGTCCACTGCCACAACGACGGCGACTACTACGGCGACGGGCTGTTCTGGCGCGACGGTTCGTATCCGCCCTACCCCGACATGGATCGGTACGACAAGGTGCTTACCGACTGCCGCCGGGTGGGAATCCGCACCGCGACCTACTTCTCGAACAAGGAACTGCACCCGAGCACCAAGGAATTCCAGGAGCACGGCCAGACTTGGGCTCGCAAGAACCGCAAGGGGCAGATTCAGCACAACTTCTTCCGCCCCAACAGCGAGTTCGGGGCGCAAATGTGCCTGCGCTCCGGTTGGAGCGATTTCCTGAAGTTCTCGATCGACCGGGTGCTCAAGAACCATCCGCTCGATGGCGTGTATTACGACTGGAACGTCGCGCTGTTGTGCTGCAACCCGTTGCACGAGAAGAAGGCCGATCCGGGCGCGCGGGCCGACGGCCACTGGGATATCGACGAGCTGTTGGACTTGATGGAGTGGACCCGCCGCCGCGTGGGCCCCGGCGGCCTGGTGATCGTCCATAACACCACCACGCCGATGTTCGCCACCGAGAACTTCGCCGACTACGTGGTCGCCACGGAATGGGGCTACCGGAAGTGGAAAGACCAGGCCCCGGACCTCGACGAATTGCCGTTGGAATGGTCGCTGGCCGGGGCCGTTCCGCGGGGCGTGATCAGTTACGGCGTGCTCGATGCCAAGTCGCCCCGCCGGCTCCACCGGCTTTTCGCGATCGAAGCCTTCCTCGGTGGCGTGGCGCCTTGGCCCGCCAGCGACGAGACCTTCGAGCTATTGCCTCTGCTGAAACCGCTCGGCGACATCACGACCTATCGATTCGCCGATTGGCGCAACCAGGCGGTTCGGCTGTCGCATCCGCGCTGCGCCTCGGCGGTTTACAGCCGCCCCGGCGAGGCTTATTTGCTGGTGGCCAATCTCGACGCCGAGCCGCGCGAGATCACCTGCGTGCTTCGCCCCGACAAGCTACCTCACCCGATCGCCTCGATTGCCGCGGCGCGGCTTGCGGCCACGGCGGACCCGGGCAAGACTCCCGGCCCGTCCGGCTCGGGCGCACTGGACGCCCGGGAGTTGACCGGCAACGGCATTCGCCTCACGGTGCCGGGCGACGGAGCGATGCTGCTTCATGTCCGGTGACGGCGGCTGCCACCAGGCATGCCGCCGCAGCCCGAAATGCCGCCCTTCCGTGACGATCGACGAGAGACGGACGCGACCGTGCGTCGGGTCAGGACACGGCGGAGGCGATTGGTTCGGGCAAGTCGGCGAGTATTCGAAACAGCTCGGCGGGCTGGATGGGCTTCGTGATGTAGCCGTCCATGCCGGCCGCCAGGCACTGCTCCCGGAAACCCACCAGGGCATGGGCCGTCATCGCGATGATCGGGGTGCGGCGTCCCGAGGGTTCTTCCGCAGCCCGAATCCGCGCCGTCGCGGCCAGACCGTCCAGGTCCGGCATTTCGAGGTCCATGAAGACGACATCGAAGTGGCCATGCACCACGGCGTCGACCGCCTCGCGGCCGTTGTCCACGATGCGGACACGGTGCCCTTGAAGTTCCAAGAGGCCGGCGGCGACCTCCTGGTTGACGGGGCTGTCGTCGACCACGAGCACATCGAGCGGTCGGGTCGGACCGGCGGCGTCCTCCGGGGTCTCCACGGTGGTTGGTTCCTGCCGCAGGCCAAGCGCTGTTTCGACCGCGGCCCGCATCGCGATCTCATCAACCGGCTTGACCAACAGGTGCGCCGTCCCCAGGCGGACACTGGCCTCGGAGCGGTCGATCCAGCCGGCCGGAATCAAGAGCACGACGGGGCAAGACCCGATGGCGTGCTCGCGGCACAGTGTCTCGGCAAGCTCGAGATTCGCGTCCGGTCCCGGCCCCGCATCGACGACCACCAGCGACAACCGTCGGCCCTCGGAGGCGATGGCGCCCAGGGCCGCGATGGCTCCTTCCAGCCCGTCCGCCACGGCAGTGTCGAGGCCCAATGCCTCGAGCATGTCGCGGCAGGCCCGCCGCAGGCTGGCGTTCGTGCAAACCAGAAGGGCCGCGGCGCCGGGCTTTAGGGACCACGGCGCCGGCGCTTGCGACAAGCAGACCTCCAGGGCGACCGTGAAATGGAACCGGCTGCCGCGACCCTGGTCGCTCTCGACCCAGATCCGGCCGCCCATCAGCGTCACCAACTGCGACGAGATGGCCAGTCCAAGACCGCTGCCTCCGAAACGGCGGGTCATGGTACTGTCGCCTTGGCGGAATGCCTCGAAGATCTTCCGCTGCTGATCGGCGGGGATGCCCACGCCGGTGTCCTCGACGACAAAGTGCAGCGTCGTTTTCTGGGGCCCGGGGTCTTCCGCCTCGACGTGGACGACCACCTCGCCCGTTTCGGTGAACTTGACCGCGTTGCCCACGAGGTTCACGAGAATCTGGCGCAGCCGGTTGGCGTCGCCCAATAGCGCGTCGGGGGTTCCCGGGACGATGCGCACGACCAGCTCGATACCCTTTTGCGAGGCAGCGACCGCCATCAACCGAACCGCGTCGCCGACCACGGCGCGGAGCGACAGCGGGATCCGCTCCAATTCCATCTTGCCCGCCTCGATCTTCGAAAGATCGAGGATGTCGTTCAGCAGCGTCAAGAGCGAGTTCGCCGACTGCTTGACGACCGACAAGTAGCCGCGCTGCTGATCGGACAACGGCGTGCGAAGTGCCAGCTCGGTCATCCCCAACACGCCGTTCATCGGGGTGCGGATCTCGTGGCTCATCGTCGCCAGGAAGCGGCTCTTGGCCTCGTTGGCCTGGCGGAGCCCTTCCTGGACGCGCAGGAGTTCCTCGGCGACGCGTTCCAACGCGCGATTCGAACGGGCCAGTTCCTGCGCGCGGGCCTCGGCGGCCGCGGTGCGTTCGGCCACGCGGCGTTCGAGCGTCTCGTTGAGCCGCTGCAATTCGGTGAACCCCTCGGCGTTCTCCAAGGCCGCCCCCGCGATCGCCGCGATGAAGTCGGCCAGCCGTTCTTCGTCCGGGCCGAACAGGCGCCGGACGTGCCGATGGGTGACATAGAAACAAGCGACGGCCTGGCCCCGCACGAAAATCGGCGCGCACAGGGCCGACCGCTCGTCCGGATCGGCGACCGCGCTCGCGGCCGCCGGGGCCGGCTGTTCGACGAAGGCCAGGGCCCGACGCGCCCCGAGCGATCGGTCGATCGTGGCGTGGTCGACGTCGCCGGCGTCTCCGCCCGCAAGGAGGGCCAGGTGGGTCGTGTCGCCCAGGGGATCGATCGAGAAGACCGCGCAGTCCTCGCCGCGCAGGAGCCGCAGTGCCGCGGAGTGGACTTCCTGAAAGATGGCCTCCGGCGACAGCGCCGAAGCGATTTTTCGGCCTGCGTCGAGCACCGTGTCGAAGCGGTCGGCCAACGAGAGGCTGGTGAGTTCCCGGGAAGCTCCCTGGTCGAACCCGCATTGATCGAATGCCCGAAGATCCGCGAGGATGGCGCGCGCGGCAGCCCGATCCGTCTCGGTTCCCGACCATCCCGCCTCCTCGCCGACCCGCGCGCGAGCCAAGAGCGTTTGCGCCTCCTCGTAGCGGGCGTGCTGGCGGCGCGCGGCAACGAGGCTCCGATCGAACAGGCGGCGGGCCTGCCGGGGCCGGCCTTTCATGGCCGAGATCAAGGCCAACTCGCGGAGCACCTGGGGAAGATCGTTCCGGCAAAGCCGCGAGGCGCCGAGGGCGCGCCGGGCGGCCCGCCACGCTTGCTCCAGCAACTCGCGGCGCCGCCGGGGAGTATAGTCGCGCACTTGCTCCGCCATGCGGCGTTTCGCCGTGGCCAGCCATGCCAAGAGCGGAAGCGTGTATGCATTCCGGACGCCTGCCTTCTCGGCCACGCCGATGGCCTCTTCCATGACGGCGGCGGCGCGGTCGGGGACCCCGGCGCCCAAGAGCCGGAGCCCCTCGGCAAACAGGACTTGAGCCCGGCCTTGGGCATCGTGCCGCACCCGCGCCAGCTCGATTTTCAGCAGGTCCTCCGGAACGTTCCCACCGGTCGCCCGCGCCCAGACCTCCAGAATGATGCCCGAGGCCTGTTCATCGCCCAGCTCGATTCCCAGCCGGTGGTTCGCGCGCGATTCCTCCACGGCGCCTTGCAAGTCGCCCAGGTGGTACAACGCCGCGGCGAGTTGATAGCGCGCAATGTGGACCTGCCAGTAGTCGCCCATGCGGTCCAGAAGGCGCACGGCCTCGCGGCAGGTCGTCACGCAGTCCTCGAAACGCGACGCGGCGTAGAGCACCACGCCGTAGTAAACCAGCGTCTGCCCCTGGCCCCACAAGTCGCCCAGGGCCTTGCGAATGGCCAGCGATTTCTGGGCGTAGACCTCGGCCCTGCCGAACCAGGGCACCAGGGTCATGACCGGGGCGTGTTCCGAGTAGGCGTGGGCCAGTTCGGCCGACGGGGGGTGCCGCTCGGCCAGATTGAGGTGGCGCAGATGCGCCCACGCACAGGCCGGTTTGCTCCGGCAGTACCAATAGCCGTGCGCCAAATTGCTGAACAGGCGCAGGGTCAACCGCTCGGCGTCGGCCAGCGGCCGCTTGCGCCGGTGGACGAAGAGCCGGGGAAAACAGGTGTGGAGGGCCTGGACCAAGACCTCCCAAAGCAAGAGGAGCCCAAGGACCAGACGCCGGTGCGGAACGAACCGCCCCAAGAGGCGAAGCGCGTGCTCGAAGTCGCCGACCGCGCGATCCATGTCGCCTCGTTTGAACGCCAGTTCTCCCAGTTTCCCCCGGACCTGGGCCTCGGCAACCGGTCCTTCGGCCAGCGAGGCGGCGGTCTCGAACACCTTGCCCGCCTCATCGTAGCGCCCGCGCAGCAAGAGGACGTCGCCGAGCCCCTCGGCGATCCGCAGCCGGATGGTCGGGCGTTCGACGCCGGCCAGCGCGGCGCCGCGCTGCGCAATGCGGTATTGCTGTTCGGCGACCTCGAGGGCGTGTTGGCTTCGGGCCTGCTCGGCCGCGTCGAGGGCATATGGCAAGGCCAATTCGGGAAGGCCCGCCGCATCGAAGTGATAGGCGAGGTCCGGAGCACGCCTAGGCGACTGTTTCTCGATCCGGATTGCCGCCTGATAATGCAAGGCGCGCCGCTGGCCGAGGGTCATCCGTTCAAGGAGGGCCGAACGGATCTTGTCGTGGACGAAGAGGCACCGCGCCTGGTCGGGCCGCGACCAGACGAGCCGGCGTCGCCGGGCCTCGTCCAGGGCGGCCACGGCTTGGGCGGGCGTCTGGCCGGCCAGATCGGCCGCCGCGTCGAGATCGAACTCCTTTCCCACGACCGCTCCGGTCGCTCTCTTGGCGGCCGACTCGGCAGGCAAGAGATCCAACCGCCGGGCCAACAGGACGCCCGCGTGGCTCGACGAGCGTGCCTCGGCCAAAGCGGGCGTTTCCGCGCGCCACCCTCCCGCGTCGCTCACCAACGCGCCGCACTCGACAAAGCCACGAAGCACGGCGGAAGCCATGAACGGGCTTCCTTCGGCAAGACGCGTGATCTCGGTCATGGCGGCTTCGGGAACCGGGCCGGCCATCGACTGCACAAGCTGCCTCACTTCGTCGGGCAGCAACGGCGCCAAGCGCAGATGCGCCGACGGCTCGAGACTGCGCCAGGGGTGGTCGGCCTGGACTTCTTCGCTGCGAAACGCCGCGATCAGCATGACGTGGCGCCGACCGCGCGCCGGTCCGTCGCACGACGATTGCCACCGCCGCACGAGGCGGCACGTCAACTCGTCGGCCCATTGGCAGTCGTCGAGGATGACCAAGGCCGGGCGCTCCGGCGTGCCAAGGGCGTCGAGGAAGCGGGCCAGCGCTTCGATCGTGCGCGTTTCGCCGGATGCCTCGGGGGCCAAGGGGCACGATCGCGCGCCGCCGAGCACGGCGTTCAATCCGGGCAGCGCCGCGGCGACCGCCTCGCCAAAATGGCCCAGTCGCTCGGCGACCGCGTCGGCCAGGCCCGGCTGCGTCCTGCGCGCCGCGAGCACCCCCTCGACGATGCCGTCGAGCAGGCAGAACGGGTGCTGCGCCACCTCGCTCGATCCCTGTCCGCGGAGGATCCAGAACCCGTCGCGGGCCGCGCGCTGGCTCGTCTCGGCCAACAGACGGGTCTTGCCCCCACCCGACTCTCCTTCGAGCAGGACCAGTCCCCCTTGTCCGCGTCGCGCCCGGCGAAGTTGTTCGTCGAGTTCGGCCAGTTCCCGGGCGCGGGCGACGAAGGCCGGCTCGGTCAGCGTGGCCCGCCGGTCTTGCGCGCCGATCACCACGGCCGGGTCCGCATCGCCCCGGTGCAAGGCTTGGGCGATGGCCTCGAGGTCCGCCAGCGCCGCCTCGGCCGACTGGTAACGGTCGCGCGGGTCCTTGTGCAAGAGGCGGGCGATAAGTTCATCCAGCGCCCGCGGCACCGCTATGCCGAGCGATCGGAGTCGTGGAACACTCGATGTCATGTGCTCGAAGAGCACCGCGCCCGGGCTGTCGCCCTGGAACGGCGGACGCCCGGCAAGGCAGGCGAACAACACCACGCCCGCCGAATACAAGTCCGACGGCTCCGAAACGTCCTGGTCGATCGAGCCGGCTTGCTCGGGCGACAGGTACCGGCTAGCCGCCAAGGCGTGTTCTCGGGAATCCTCGCCGGTGGAAAGCGTCGCGGCCGGGCCGAAGTCGACCAGCACCAGCTTCCATCGATCGCTTTCGCCGGTGACGATCAGGTTGGACGGCCGCACGCCGCGGTGCACGACCCGGCGCGCGTGCAGAGTCCTCAGTGCCCCCAACAGGCAGCGCCCCGCGGCCAGCGTTTCGACCAGGCTCAGCGGTCCTCGCAGCAACCGGTCGGAAAGCGGCTCCCCCGCGACAAACGCGGAAACCAGAAGGTACGCGTCCCCCTCGGGCCCTGCATAAAGGAGCGGGGCGACCCACGGGCAGTCGAGGCCCTCCAGCAGCGAGGCCTCGTGCTCCAACCGCATCAACGTGCCCGGCGCCAGCGCGCCGCGCGGGATCGCCTTGAGGACGACTTCCTGGCTGGTCTTCCGATCCAATCCGAGCCACGTTTCAACGCCCTGGTGGCTCGCCAGCCGCCGCAGTAGCGTGAAACGGCCGGCCCCGGCTGGCTCCCCGGCATGGAGACCCAAGAGGCAAGGTTGGGCTTTGCCACCAAGGGTTTGGTTAGGATCGGTCGCCATCGGACTCCTTGGGGCTCGTCGCGTCACCGGAGCGTCCCGCTCGCCCGCCTGACGCTCTCTCGAAATCTAGCTTTTCGCCGTTTCGCAAGCGGCGAACCGCCAGTCCTTTGCCGCCGGCTTCGTCCCACGCAATACATCCGTGGGGGGGTGGCGGTCTCCTCGATTCGTATGATCGTTACCGGCGCGTCCCGACGCAATTACGTCACGGCACCAGTCAGCCCAGGCCGCAGGCGGAACGCGAGGATTACCAGCGGTATTGGCGGGCAGGAAATTCATGGCATTCTTGCAGGTTCCCGTGGCAACGAATTGACAGGTCGCGCCGGTGCTAATCAGAATGTGGCGCGCTTCGGCGATCGCAAGGGGCAGACAAGTGCGTGTGTTTTCCCGTCTCTTCTCAAGGTAGGCCCAGCCATGCGAACAGAGGTGGAGCGTTTCTTTTCGAACGAGGTCACAAGACTGACGGCAACCCTCGCGGAGATGGACCGGAAAATCGACCCGTCGGCCGAGGCCCGCAAGGACGACGTGTTCGCGGAACTGAGCGAGTCGATCGACCGCGCTTTGGCGGCGTGCAAGGCGCTCGAAGAACGTCTCGAGGACGATCCGCAGACCCTCGAGGACGCCAAGGCCCGATTCCGCGAGGCGGTCGCGCCGTGGTTCGACAAGAGTTGGTTCATGCACCGGTCCAAGGTGAAGCCCCGGGGATACCCCGGCGACTACGAGCTGATGGCCTCGATCTACGACGGCGTGCCGAAGTCGCGGGGATTGGGCGGGTACTTGGACATCTACATCCTGGGTTCGACCCTGGGCCGCGCGGTCACGTTCCGCATGCAGGAGGCCAGACGGTTTTTGATCGACGAACTCGCGCGGCGGCGCGGCGAGGTCTCCGTGCTGAACGTCGCGTGCGGTCCGTGCCGCGAATACGCGGGCGGGCTCGACCGGCCCGACCAATCGAAGATCCGCATCACCTGTGTCGATGCCGACCGGCAGGCCCTGGAGTACGTCGAGGCGCGGATCACCACGGTCGCGCCTCCCAGCCTCGACCTCCAGTGCGTGTGCTATAACGCCCTGCGCATGAGTTCGGCGAAGGCGAACATCGAGCGGTTCGGCCGGCCCGACATCATCTACAGCGTCGGCCTGTGCGACTACATCCCCGATCGTCCCCTGGTCGCCATGCTCCGCGGCTGGCGCGAGACGGTCAACGACGGGGGAGTGGTCTATGTCGCCCTGAAGGACATCCGCCGCTACGACAAGACCGTCTACCAGTGGGCACTCGACTGGTACTTCTTCGAGCGAACCGAGGAGGACTGCCGCCGCCTGTTCGAGCAGGCGGGATACGACATGGACGCGGTGACGATGGCACGCGAGGCGACCGGGGCGATCATGAACTTCACCTGCCGTCCGCGCCCCGCGGCCATCGTTCGCGTGGACGCTCCCGAGGCCCCGCGCGAAGCGCATGTGGACACGGCGGCACGTACCGGACAGTCCGCTGCGCCGCGCTCAAGTTGAACCCCGTATGCTCGAAACGCTGCGGATTATCCAGAGTCTTGTCGCGCCGGTCGTCGTCATCTCGGCGAACGGGTTGCTGTGCCTGGCACTGTACAACCGGCTGGCCGCCGTGGTCAGCCGGATGCGCACGATCAACAAGGAACGGTTCGATCTGTTGGCGCGGCTGTCGGCCGAACGCGGACACGAAGCCAAGCCGGCGGATGGCAAGAGCCTCGAAACGCGACTCCACGTGCTCGACGAACTGGGACACCAGTTGTTCGAGCGAGCGCGCCTGATACGCGACTCGCTGGTGTGTCTGCTGGTTGCCGTCCTGGCGATGCTCGCCTGTTCGCTGGCCTTGGGATTGGAGCCGCTGTCGCCAACGTTCGGCCTGGCGGCCTTGGCGCTGTTCGTGGTGGGGATTGTCGTCATGATGGCGGGAATCGTTCGGGCCATTCAGGACCTGGGGGCCACGCTCGACCCCCTGCGGTTCGAACACGACATGATCGAGGCGTCCCAGCCGGACTCCAACGGCGCTGCAAGCGGCAACGGAAACGCAACCGAGACCCTGTGAAGCGCGCCGGCGGGCCTCAGGGCGGCGATGCGGCGCCCGGCTTTTCGGGCGCGTCGGGCCCGGCCGACTGCCACGGGTCGCCGTCTTGGCTTTCCTCGACCGAGGCCGGCTTCTCTTTGGCCCGACGCTCGGCGTACTTGTCGAGCAGAAGGAAGACGCCCGCCGTCAACCCGCCCGCCAAGTAGCCGAAACCCGCTCCGAACGGAACGGCGAGAACCGCCAGGGCGCAAACCTCGTTGGGATCGGGCCCGCCGTATAACGATTGGGACGCCACGTAGAGCATGGCGACGGCGACTTCGATCGGGAACAGGACCAGCCCCACCCAGATCGACGCCGCCCGGGGGTACTTGCCGCCGAAGAGCAGCATTTGCCCCAGCCCCACGCCCGCGAACAGCACCACCACCATCACGAAGACCACGGGATGGGCGCCGAGCAACTGGAGGGAGGCGTAGAGCACGGCGAACATCGTGGTGATGAGGAGCAGGGTGCCCAGGCCGAACCGGCGCGGCACACCGGCGGCGGGCCGGTCCCAACGGGCCCCGGGGGGCCCACGACGCACGCCGAGATCCGGGACGGTCGGCGCGGCCGCCCCGGCACGCACCGACTCCTGCTCCACCAGCTTGCGCAACAGGTCGTAAGCAATGCCGTGCGCAAGCAGGACGTCGGCCAGCGGACCCTCAGCCCGGCCGATGATCGCCAAGATCAGGTGCTCGAGCCCGAGGTGCTCGTGGCCCAAGGCCCGCGACTCTTCCTGGGCCGCGTCGAGCCAGTGGTTCACCCAGGTCCGAAGTGCGGGCCAGTAGACCAGCGACAGCGAGTCGCGCACCCGGCTCTCCGGACGGACCGCTACGTCCAACGCGCGGCGCGCGGCCAGTAGCTCGTCGACGTCGCAGGTCAGCCGCCACATGTCGACGCCCGACTTTTCCAGAGCGACTAGTGGGAACGTCCGCTCCCAACGGAGAAACGTCCAGAAAAGCACCAGCGCGACCGACTCGCGATCGAGGGCCATGGGCAGTCGCACGGCCGCGCGGGCAGGGACCTGCTCGATCAACTCGATCAGCTCGCGAACCGCCCGCCGACCATAGAGACAACTCAGCACCGACATCGAGGCATCCCCACCCGAAACGCCAATCGCGTAAGCCTGCCGCACGCAACCATACTAACCCGAAGCGCCAGCGAGGGCCACCTGCGTCCCGACGCGCCAGCGAGGGCCACCTGCGTCCCGACGCGCCAGCGAGGGCCACAGACGTCTCGGCGCGCCCGCGAGGGCCTGACCGGCTCCCTACACGCTTACATGCCCACGGGGCCCAGCAGGTCTCGGCCACCCGCGATCATCGCGCCAGGGGGCGGCCCTCGCCCTCGTTGAGGTCGAGGATCCGGTCGGCCGGCAGGTTCTCGAAGACCTCGGTGCGGCCGCCGAGCCAGCGGACTTCGATGCGGTCGACTTTCGTGTGCTTTCCCAAGCCGAAATGGAGGCGTGTCCCGTAGTGGCTCTGGTAACTTCGGCCGCTGTGCACCTCGTCGACTTGCACGAGGTCGCCCGCCACGACCTTCACGCGCGATCCCACGCCGTCGGAGTTGCACCGGATGCCGCGCAGGCGCACCGCGACCCAGTGGTTGTCACCCGGCGACTCGTTGCGGAGGATCGTGGGCCCTCGGCGGGAATTGAGCACCACGATGTCGATTCGGCCGTCGTTGTCGAGGTCGTCGAAGGCGGCGCCGCGGCCGGTCAGGAGGACCTGCACCCCGTCGCCGGCGGAGGAGGAGACATCGACGAATCGCCCGCCGACGTTCCGCAGGAGCACGGGCCGGACCATGTAGCTGGTCGTGTCGTCGCGCTGGGCGATGTTGTCGTCGAAATGCCCGCACGCGATGAACAGGTCCTTCCATCCGTCGTTGTCGAAATCGACCAAGCCGCAGCCCCACTTGACATGCGCGAAGGAGCCCTGGCCGGCGCCGGTGATGCGTGTCACGTCGTCGAACAAGCCGCCGCCGAGATTGCGATACAGGACGGGCGGTTCGCGGTGGTAGGCGGTGACGAAGAAATCGAGCCGGCCGTCGCGGTCGAAATCGGCGCACTCGACGCCCATGTTTCCGTGCGGGGTCCCCGAGGCCTCGTACGCGACGCCCGATGGGAGCCCCACCTCGTCGAACTTGCCTCGCCCGTCGTTGCGGAAGAGGAAATTGGGCATGACGTCGTTGGCGACGAAGATGTCGGTATCGCCGTCGTCGTCGAAGTCGGCGGCGATCATGCCCATGCCGGTGCCGGCGTGGGCCCCGATGCCCGACTCGCGGCTGGCATCGGCGAACGTCCCGTCGCCCTGGTTGCGGAAGAGGTTGTCGGGAACGCCGGCGTAGTCCATCGGGCTGGCGTACGTGAGCTGGCCCATGACCCGCCGCGACACGTGGGTCTCGAAGGTGAAGTTCACGTAGTTGGCCACGTAGAGGTCGAGATCGCCGTCGCCGTCGATGTCGAGAAAGCACGTGCCCGCCCCCACCTTGGACCCGCGGTCCACGCCGGCATGTCGGGTGGCGTCGGCGAACGTTCCGTCGCCGCGGTTGCGGTAAAGCACGTTCGGGCCGAACTGGTTCAGATAGAGGTCGGGCAAGCCGTCGTTGTTGTAGTCGGCGGCGGCCACGCCCAGTCCGAACCCGGTGTCGCCCACCCCGGCCTGTTCCGTCACGTCGGCAAACCGGAAGCCGCCGAGGTTGCGGTACAGGGCGTCGCGCGGGGGTCGATCGGCGCGGGCCCCCGGCAACGGCGCGCCGTTGAGAAAGTACAGGTCGATCAGCCCGTCGCCGTCGTAATCGAAGGTGGCCATCCCCGAGGCGACGTACTCGACGATGTAGCGCCTTCCGCTGGATCCGTCGGTGTGCTGGAAGGTAATGCCGGTCGAGCGGGTGACGTCGCGCAACACGATCGGGCCCTCGGCGGCGCGGACCTGGCAGGCCGCCCCGAGCACCGTGGCCACGACCACGAGACTACTTCTTCGC
>JANLFZ010000004.1:0-15012 GCA_024653385.1 Thermoguttaceae bacterium
GATCGTTCGGCCGCGGGGAGTGACGATCACCACGATCTTCCTCATCGTGTTGGGGGTGAATCTGGTGATCCTTGCGTTCGACTTTCCGCGCACCATTTCGCTGACGCTGTTCTTTTTCGTCGTGGCGGCGGCGCTGGGATTGTGGTTGTTGTTCCTCAAGAAACCCGAGCTGTTGCCCGCGGTCACCCACCTGCTGCGCCGTTTCCAGCCGCTGGCCAATACGACGTTCTTCTGGGCGTTTGTGGGCCTGTTGGGGTTCATCTTCGTCGTCTCGATCATCACCACCCGGTTCGACTATTGGGAGGTCCGCCGCAACGAACTGTTGCACCACCACGGGATTCTTGCGAATCTGGAGCGGTTTCCGGCGCCGAACCTCCGCATCGACAAGGAGATTACCGACGTGTTCGAGTACCTGCTGCTGGGGTCGGGGCGCCTGATACTCCAGATCAGCAGCGAGCGGCGGGCCGTGATCCTCGACAACGTGCCGTTCATCCGGAAGAAGGAGGCGGCCCTGACGCGGATGCTCGGCGCACTGCACGTCGAGGTCTCCGACGGGGACCAAGGCATTCCCATGTAGCGGGGCGCGAACCCTCGCCTTTCCACGCGCCTGGGTCTTTTTGGTCTCTTGCATTCTGGAGGAGGACCGTGCTTCAGAAAGCGACACGGGCCATCCGGCCCGCGATAGTCCGTCGCGCCCTCGCGGTTTGGGGGCTTTGCCTGGCGTCGGCCGTCGCGTCGGCCGCCGGACCGCTCCCCAAAGTCCGCATCGCGCCCGATGGGCGCGGCTTCCAGACGGCCGACGGCAAGCCATTCGCGCCAATGGGCGTCAACTATTTTCGCCCCGGGACCGGCTGGGCGCCCCAGCTCTGGAAGCAATTCGACGCCGACGCCACGCGCCGCGACTTCGCCCGCATGAAAGAGATCGGCGTCAATTGCGTGCGGGTGTTCTTGAGCTACGGGTCGTTTTTCACGGAACCCGACTCGCTTCGGTCGGACGGTATCGCCAAGCTCGACCGGTTGCTCGACATTGCCGAGACCGCGGGCATTTACATCCATCCCACCGGCCCGGACCATTGGGAGGGCCTGCCGCCGTGGGCCTCGGGCGACCGCGTCGCCGACGAACGGGTGCTGGCCGCCCTCGAGAACTTCTGGAAGCAATTGGCTGCCCGGTATCGCGGGCGCGGCGCGCTGTTCGCCTATGATCTGCTCAACGAGCCCAGTGTCTCGTGGGACACGCCCGTCATGCGCACCAAGTGGAACCGCTGGCTGGCGTCGCGCTACGGTTCGGCCGAGAAGGCGGCCCAGGCGTGGCGCGTGCGACCCGAGGCGCTTCGCTGGGGCGAGCAGCCGCCACCCGCGCCGAAGGCGCTAGCCGACGACCCGCAACTGCTCGACTACCAGCGTTTCCGCGAGGAGATTGCCGACCAATGGACGCGGCGCCAGGTGGCGGCCATCAAGTCGGCCGATCCCGAGGCTTTGGTCACGGTGGGGTTCATCCAGTGGAGCGTGCCGGCGGTCCTGCCCGGCGTGCAGCACTACGCGGCGTTCCGGCCCGACCGGCAGGCGCCGCTGCTGGACTTCCTCGAAGTCCATTTCTATCCCTTGGCCCGCGGGTTCTACACCTATGCCGGTGAGGAAGACGAGCTGCGCAATCTGGCGTACCTCGAGTGCGTCGTGCGCGAGGTTGCCGCGCCCGGCAAACCGGTGGTGCTGGCGGAGTTCGGTTGGTACGGCGGGGGCAAGCTGACGATCAACCGCGGCACCCATCCGCCGGCCACCGAGGAACAACAGGCCGCTTGGTGCCGCCACGCCATCGAGACGACCGAGGGCCTGGCCACGGGTTGGCTCAACTGGGGCCTGTACGATCATCCCCAGGCCCGCGACGTGACCCAACTGACCGGGTTGTGGACGGTCGAGGGGAAACCCAAGGCGTGGTCGCGAGAATTCCAGGCCCTTGCCGGGCGACTGTCATCGGCGCGGGTCCCGCCGCGCCAACTCGGCCCGCGCCCCAAACTCGACTGGGACCGCGCCATCACCGATCCGAAGGCCCTGGACCAGTTCCGCGAGGAGTACCTTCGGGCGTTCCGGGCCTCGCGGGTTTCAGGGCGGCCAGATACGCACTGAGAACGCCCATGTTGCGCACGAAAGTGCCGCAATCGATCACGCGCCGCGTGGGGTCCTGCGGGCCGTGGTACTTGAGTGTCCCCGTCTCGACCCACCGGCCCTGATCGTCGAGATCGGCGATGACCTTTCGCACCTGGTCGATCGTGCGGGGCGAGACCCGGCCGCCAGCGGGCCGGCCCAATGCCCGGAGGTCCTTGGGGTCCGCCGCGCGGAGTCTCTGGTACTGGCGCTCGAGGGCGTCCAGATGGTGCCCCACCTTGAAGGCGTAGTGGGTGGGCACATCGCCGTCGTCGTACGTGAGTTGGTAATCGCGCGTGAAGTACAGCGGACGGTTGCTCTTCAGTTCGTAGAAGCGGGCCAGGCGCCCGTCGGGAAGCTGCGACCGGCGCAGGTACGCGATGGCGCGGGCCACCGGGCACGGCGAACATGATACGGCCGCGCATGTCCGCCCGGCAAGCCGATCGCGGCTGGTGTGCATGCGGGGAGCTACTCGGGCTTGGCGCGGCGGTCGTCGGGCTTCTTGGGCATCTGCATGTCCAGTTCGACGTGTGCCCACAGGCCGGCCGGCTCCAATAAGACGTCGAGCAGCAAGCCGCGAAACCAGTTCAGCGGCGGGGCTTGGTAGCCGGACGGAGGACCGCGGTCCCGGTGGGACTCCAGGGCGGTCGAGGTCCAAAACGCGGCCCCGCCGGCCGGCCGGCGATAGACGTACTGCCCGCCAAGCGGATCGATCAGCCGGGCGTCGAAGAGCCGCTCGGCGACGTCTTTCGCCTGGTCGCCGGGCACATGGAGTTGCTCGGTCATCTGGTGCATCAGGCGGAGATTGCCCAGCGAGGTTTCACGGGTCCGGTCGTAGCCCAGCTTGTTGAGGAAGGGGGTCAGCCGGGCGTTCGACAGATCGACCGCCCGGACCCGCACCTGCGCCGGCCGCGGCGCTTGCTCGAACCGCAGTTGGCTGGTGACGGTCTCGAGCAAGTCGCGATGGAACGAGAAGACGATAAACTGCTCGGTCTGGCGCTTCCACAGGCCGAACCGGCCGGCCGAATACCCGGCAGGGTCTGCCGGCGCCGTCTCGACGAACGGAAGGAACCGGCTCACCGGCCCCGCCTGCCCGGTCGTCCCCACGTAGCCCACGACGAGCCTGCGAAGGCGCTCGATCATCCCCAACGGGCCGGGGACCTCGGGCGCATCGAGCGGCAAGGCGACAAACTGCACTCCGCCGAAGATCCGCTGGTCGCGCAGCACCGCCTCGCCGGCAATCGAGTCGCCCTCGATCGGCGCCAGGCGCCGCGCATCGGGCTCGCCCAGTTGGCGTTGCAACCGCTCGTAGTTCTGCCTGGCCAGCGGGCTCATGCGCAGATCGATCGTCACGCGCTCGCGGCCCTCGCCGATGCTTCGGCGTTGGATGCCGGCCATCACCGGATCCAGTCGCTGCCAGTTCGAACGGTAGAACTCGGAAAACCGGCGGTACATCTCGATTTCGGCCGGGCTGGCGGTCTTGATTTCGATATCGGGCACGGGGATGAAATACCCCCGCGGACCCCGCAGCGAGTCGCGAAACCCGCCCGCAACCAGTTCCACCCGGCTGCCGTCGGACCGCGAACCGAACCCCGGCGGCAGAAAGTCGCCGGCCGCGAGGTTCTCGAGCGTCGCGCCGGGCCGCTTCTCCGCGGCCGAGGCCAGGCGCGCCATTTCCGCCAGCTCGATGTCGGCCGCGGCCTGCATGCGCCGCGTCATCTCGATGCGGTAGTGCGGCGAGGTGAGGTTGCGGAAGAACTCGCTCGAGGCGTAGAGAAAGACCGTGTCCTCGCGCGATAGCGGCATGAGCGATCGGGCGTGGCGAAACTCGGGCAGTTGGCCCAGGCTCCCCTTGCCGTCACGCACTTCGAGGAACCGCCGCACCAGCGTGCGCGACGTGGCGATCAAGTGGTAATCTCCATCGGCCACGTAGAACGATCGCAGCCGGCCGTCGGGCGAGGTAAGCAGCGAGACCTCGCGCCCGGCGATCAGGTGCCGCTCCTCGGAGGCGCCGGGCACGGCCTTGACGCGCTGGCGGCGCTGCTGCTGGAAATCCTTGGCCAACATGCCGGTCTGTCGGGCCTGGAACAGCAACCCGTACGCGCCGCCCTCGGCCAGGAACATGTCGGTGCCGACGATCGCCACGTCGGCGATGACCACGCCGCCGAGCAGCCGGGCCAACGCCGTGGTCTCGACCGCGAGCTGGTTCTCGAATCGCTCGCGCATGCGCGTGTCGAGCCCGCGCGTCGCCACGAGATTCTTGAGGTCACCACCCCAAAGGGCCAGCGTGTCTTGAAACCACAGGAAATGGTTGAAGTTGCCGAAACGCACGTAGAAGCACTCGGCGGGCACGTGCAGGGCCAAGGGCTCGACCTTGACGTCGGCCGGTACCTCGGGCAGTTCCGCCTCGGCCACGGCGGCCGGCTCAGGAAGCGGCAGCGACGCAACTTCCCCGGCCGGCGTGGGCGCCAAGAACCGCTCGCGCTGGTACGCCAGGCGCACCGTCTCCGTGCCCGCGGCCAGCCCGAGTTCGTCGGAGAGCATGTCCATCCAGTTTTCGGCCTTGGGCTTGCGCGGCAAGGACAGCCCCAGGCGGCGAGCCAGCATCGACTGGAGGTAGTTCTCGACCAAAGGCGGATAATCCGGCCGATGCTGCCAGAAACCCGGCTTGGCCGTGTACTGCTTCCACCACGCCCCAAGCAGCCGGCGATGACTCGCCGGGTGGACCGCCGGCACGACGGAAAGCGTCTGGCTCGCGCCCGACGAAAGCGTGATCTTCAAAGGCTGCCGGCCCAAAAACAGAAAGTACACGTTCGTGCGTCCCGGCCGGTCGAGCACCTCGCCCAACGCGCGCAGCGCCGGTCGGCGCGCGTTGCCGAGCAAGTCGGTAACGACCCGCGGAACCCCTCGCTGTTCGATGGCCGGGTACAGGACCCGGCCGTCCTGCTCCGCCACGTGCAAGCCGCCGATGCCCAGCGGCTCGGACAAGAGCGACTCAGGCAGCTCGACTTCCAGGCGGCCCACGCCAAACGGTTCTCCGACAAACGCCTCGGCGCGGAGCCTCGCCTGGGCCTCCGCGGCCTGGGGCAACGCGGCCAACAGCCCCATGGCGGTGCAGACCGTCGCCGCGATGCATTTCCGAAAACAAAGCATGACGAGTCTCCCGTCGGTTCAGACGCCCCTTCTCATCATAGGCCGACGCCTCGGCAGGCGAAATGGCACAAGCCGCGGTCACGCGCGCAGTTCCTTCGGCAACGGAAAATGCACGTTCTCCTGCCGGACCGTGGCCGACTCGACCGAAGCGCCGAAACGGTCTTCGAGCCATCGCACGCAATCGGCCACCAGCGATTCCGGCGCGCTGGCACCGGCCGTCAAGAGCACGGTCTCGACGCCCGAGAACCACGCGGGGTCGATCTGCGAGGCATCGTCGATCAGGTGGGATGGGACCCCCGCGGCCCGGGCGATTTCGGCCAGGCGCTGGCTGTTCGAGCTGTTCTGGCTGCCCACGACCAGCACCAACTCCGCGCGGCGCGAGAGCGCGCGCACGGCTTCCTGGCGGTTTTGCGTGGCGTAGCAGATGTCGTCCTTGGCCGGTCCGACCAGTTTGGGAAAGCGGCGGCGGAGGCGATCGACGATCCGCGCCGCGTCGTCGACCGAGAGCGTCGTTTGCGTCAGGAAGGCGACACGATCCGGGTCGGGTACTTTCAAACGATCGACATCGTCCTCGTCTTCGACGAGCACGATCGCGTCCGGGGCCTCGCCCAGGGTGCCCAACACCTCGTCGTGTCCCGCGTGGCCGACCAGCACCACGGTGAACCCCTCGCGCGCGAAACGGACCGCCTCGCGGTGGACCTTGGTGACCAAAGGGCAGGTGGCGTCGATCGTACGAAGACCCCGTTGCGCCGCGACGCGGCGGATCTCGGGGGAAACGCCGTGTGCCGAATAGAGGACCACGGCACCGTCGGGGACCTCGCCGAGCGCATCGACGAACACGGCCCCGAGGCGGCGGAAACGGTCGACCACCCATCGGTTGTGGACGATCTCGTGGTACACGTAGACCGGGGGGCCAAACCGCTGGATGGCCAGCTCGAGGCTGGCGACCGCCATGTTCACGCCGGCACAGAACCCCCTTGGGTTGGCCAGGAGGACGCGCATGTTTGCTCCCGCGGGAAAACGGGCCATAATGGAACTCATGCCGAGCGACCTCTTTGCCGCCGACTTCGAATTGTACGGGCCTCGTGCCGCGCCGCCCAAGCCCCCCTCGCTGCGGTGCAGCCGCCGGTACTGCCGCCGGCTGGCCAGACGGCACTACGAGAACTTCACCGTGGCCAGCTTCCTGTTGCCCCGACGGCTGCGGCAACACGTGTATCACCTTTACGCATACTGCCGCTGGGCCGACGACCTGGCCGACCAGCCCGGCGATCCGGCGCAACGCCTGGCCCTGTTGGACTGGTGGGAAGTGCAGCTTCGCGACTGCTTCCGGGGGCGCGCGGTCCATCCCGTGTTCGTGGCGCTGCGCGAGACGATCGACGAGTTCGGGATCCCGCCCGACCCCTTCATCGACCTGTTGGTCGCCTTCCGGCAGGACCAGCGCGTGGTGCGCTACGAGACTGCCGATCAGGTGCTCGACTATTGCCGCTATTCGGCCAACCCCGTGGGCCGGCTGGTCTTGTACCTGGGCCGGTGCCACGAGCCCGCCTTGACGGTCTACTCCGACGCGATTTGCACCGGGCTGCAGTTGGCCAACTTCTGCCAGGACGTGGCATTGGACTGGGAGCGGGGACGGGTGTACTTGCCGCTGGCGCATTGCCGGCAGTTCGGCTACGACGAGGCCATGTTCGCCCGGCGCGAGCCGAACGAGGCGTTTCGGCGTCTGTTGGCCGCCGAAGTGGCCGAGGCCGAGGGCTGGCTTCGCCGCGGCCTGCCGCTGGTCGATCTGGTCCCCAGGGCGCTCCGGCTCGACGTATTCCTGTTCGTGTCGGGCGGGCTGGCGATTCTCGAGGCCATCCGCCGCGCCGACTACGACGTATGGAACCGCCGGCCGAAGCTGTCGAAACTCGACAAGCTCTGCCTGGTCGTCGGCTGTTGGTGGCGACTGCGCCGGGGGAATCTCGTGCCCCAGCCAAGGGACCCGGGGTAACGCCCGGTGCATCAGGGATGGCGTGCGCACCCAACCCGTTTGCCGACCCCGTGATCCACGCCAGCTACGCCCGCTGCCGCGAGATCGCGCGTCGTGCCGGGTCGAGTTTTTATCCCTCGTTCTTCTTGTTGCCGCGTTCGAAACGGCGCGCGATGGAGGCGCTCTATGCATTCATGCGCCACAGCGACGACCTGGCCGACGGCCCGCAGCCGCTCGAACACCGCCGGCAGGCGCTGGCCGAGTGGCGCGGGCTGGTCGAGGCGGTGCTGCCATCGGGCATGCGTGCGTCGGGCACGGCGCCGGTCCTTGGCGAAGCGGCGACCGTCGGCCTCAGCGACGTGCTCCTGCTGCCTGCCCTGGCCGACACGGTCCGCCGATTCGGCATCCCGCCGGAACACCTGCTGGCCGTGCTTGACGGCCTCGCGATGGACCTCGACGTGCGTGCGTATGCGACGTTTGACGAACTCCAGGGGTATTGCCGGCTGGTCGGCTCGGCCCCCGGCCTGGTGTGCCTTTATGTCTGGGGCTTTTCCGGCGACGACGCCCTCGACCTGGCCGGCCGATGCGGCGTGGCCTTTCAACTGACCAATATCCTCCGGGACCTGGGCCAGGACGCGGCCGGCGGACGTGTGTACCTGCCGGAATCGGATCTGCGCGAGTGCGGGTACACGCGAGACGATCTGCTTTGCGGCGTGGTCAACGAGCCCTTCGAACGCCTCGTCCTCTTGGAGGGCAGCCGGGCCCGCTCGCTGTACCATGAGGGAGCCGACCTGATCGACCGCTTGGCACGCGACGGACGGCGGATGTTCGGCATGATGACGAGCCTTTACCACCACCTGCTCGATGAGGTGCTTCGCCGCCGCCGCGAACTCTTCGTCCGGCGCATCCGGCTGGGAGCGTGGTCCAAGCTGCGCATCGCCGCGCGTTGGGCGCTACTGCCGCCACGGAGATCGTCGTTGCCATGATGGCCCTTGGCAAGTCCGATCGCGTCTTGCGCGTGGCGGTCATCGGCGGTGGGGTCGCGGGCCTGGCCGCGGCCGCGGCGCTGGCGCGAAACGGTGTGCGCGTCGAGGTCTTCGAAGCCCGCCGGCGCCTGGGCGGCCGCGCCGCCTCGTTTCTCGATCCGATCTCGGGACGATGGATCGACCACGGCCAACACGTCTCGATGGGATGTTGCATCTGTTTGGCGGATTTGTGCCGCCGCGCCGGCGCCGCCGAGTGCTTCACCCTTCACCGGCGCCTGCACTTCGTCACGCCCGACGGGCGGTGCCACGATTTCGCCGCCGTCGGCTGGCTGCCGGCCCCGCTCCACCTCGTGCCGGGCGTGCTCCGCCTGGGATTTCTCCGCATGAGCGAGCGGTGGCGCCTGATGGGGACGATCCGCCGACTGGCCCACGTCGGCTCAAGCGGGGACGAGCCCCACGAAGCGATCGGCCCCTGGCTGCGCCGGCGGCAAAGCGCCCAGGCGATCGAGCGGTTCTGGTCGCCCATCCTCACCAGCGCCCTGGGCGAGTCGCTCGACCGCGCGTCGGTGGCCGCCGCCGCGCAGGTCGTTCGCGAGGGGCTACTTGCCTCGCGACGTGCCTACGAATTGGCGATTCCCACGGTTGCCCTCGCGGAACTGTTCGACCAGCGCCTGGGGGCATGGCTCGCGGGCCAAGGCGCCGTGATCCGGCGCGGGGTCCGCGTGGCGCAAGTGGAGGGAGACGCTCGCCGGGTCGCCGCGCTGGTGCTGGCCGATGGGACGCGCCTGGCGTTCGATGCCGTGGTCGTGGCCGTGCCGTGGTGGACTGTCCAGCGGCTTCTTCCCCCGGCAATGCTCGCGGTCCTTCCCGGCGTGGCCGACGCCGCGCGACTCGAGCCGTCGCCGATCACCGCGATTCACCTCTGGTTCGATCAGCCGGTCTGCCGGCTCCCGCACGCCGTGCTGCTGGACGGGGTGGGCCAGTGGCTGTTCAGCCCGCCGGAACGCGCCAGGCCGGGCGAGCACTATGCCCAGGTCGTGATCAGCGCGTCGCGCCGGCTTCTCGGCCGGGACCACGAGGAGGTGATCGGCCAGGTCGTGCGCCAGATCTCGAGCCTGTTTTCGGAGTCTCAGACAACGCATCCGCCCCGACCGGCGAAGCTGCTCCGCGGCCGCATGGTCACGGAGCGCCGGGCGGTGTTCTCGGTTCAGCCCGGCGTCGACGCCTTGCGGCCCGCGCAGGAGACCGCCTTGGAGAACTTGGTGCTGGCCGGCGATTGGACGGCCACGGGCTGGCCCGCGACGATGGAAGGCGCGGCGCGCAGCGGCTACCGTGCCGCCGAGGCGATCCTGCGGCGCCCTGGATGGCGCGGTTGCCCCTAGCCTACTGGTCCAAGACCGATAGCGCGACCTCGACTTCCCGGGAACTGGGAGTACGCCGGATGCCGGTTCCGAGGGTGCCGCCCATCAATCCCGCGTCAGCGGCGAGGTCCTCCAGGCCGAGCATGTGGCCCAACTCGTGGGCCACGACGGACACCAGATCAATCCGATCGACCGCGCGGGGGTCGATCGCCCGCCGGTCTGCACCGGCCGGTGCGAACTCTTCGTCCGCGCCGGGCGTCGGATCGACGAACCAGCCGTGGCCTGCCGCATCCCAATCGAGGTAGACCGCATCGCGGGCTGCCAGGCCGAGCTGCCGGCCGGGCAGGTCGGCCAGGCGCACGTCGACTTGCGAGAGGGCCCTGAGCCGATCCGCCGGCAGACCCGCCGCCGACCACCGCGCAAGGGCCGCATCGACGATCGCATCGAGCTGCCAGCGCGACACGGTTGCCGGTTGGGCCGCGGCCGCGACCGCCGCCGCCAAGAGCGGAGCCGGGCCCGTCCAGCGTCCAGCCACCGGAATCGCGCCGGCCACCGACACGCTCGAGTCGAACTGGTTCACCGCCAGCGGCAGCCCGGGCGAAGGGGCTCGGTTCTCGTCGACCAGGTAGAAGCGGTGAAGCGGCGGGGCATACAGGCCGATCGTGTCGACGCCGTCGCCGTTCCAGTCGCCGGCCACCGGCCACCATCCCGCCACGTTCGCCCGATACGAGAAGGGAGCGATGGCCTGTGGATCGCTGCTGCTGTTGTTATTGATCAGGTAGAACGTCGCGGTCAGCGGATCGAACACGCCGACCGTGTCCAGGCCGTCGCCGTTCCAGTCGCCGGCCACCGGGCGCCAGCCATTGAGGTTCACTCCCCACGAGAACACGGGGACCAATTGGGGGTCTAGGGCGCTGTTGTTGTTGATCAGGTAGAAGGTGGTCGTGAACGGATCGAACAAGCCAACGGTGTCGTCGCCGTCGCCATCCCAGTCGACGGCCACGGGGAGCCAGCCGCTAAGGTTCACGCCCCAGGAGAAGGTGTTGACCGGTCCCGGCGACTGGCTGTTCCCGTCGATCAGGTGGAACGTGGTGGTGAAGGGATCGAACACGCCGGCCG
The DNA here is from genome assembly GCA_024653385.1 of Thermoguttaceae bacterium. GTDB lineage: Bacteria > Planctomycetota > Planctomycetia > Pirellulales > Thermoguttaceae > JANLFZ01. The sequence goes on from JANLFZ010000004.1 coordinate 10,728, forward strand.
TCTCGACGCCGTCGCCGTTCCAGTCGCCGCTGACGGGGAGCCCGCCCCGCACGCTAACGGGAAACGCGAACGAGTTCTGGCTGGCGCCGGCCGCGTTCTCGTCGGCCAGATGGAACTGGGCAGCACCGGGGGCGTACAGCCCGACCGTGATCGGAGCCGGGGGCGGCAAAAGGCCTTCGTCGAAAAGCACCGGCGCGCCCTGGCCCGCAACTGGTGGGTCGAAATTCCCCACGATGGGCATGGCGTAGTCGTTGCCGAAGCGCGCAACGAGGTCCTTGCCCAACGGGATCGGGCTGAAATCGACCACGTTGCCCAGTCCGTTGAGCGTGTCGGGATGAATGCGGTCCTGAATCCGCCGGTCGGCCGAGATGAGGAAATACCACTCGGCCATCGCCTGGGGCGCGGCGCCGCTGCGGTCGGGCACGAACAGGCCGAGGTCGTCGATGCCGTCCTTATCCATGTCGGCCGCCACGGGCCGCTCGCGCACGCCGATGAACCCGAACGAGAACCAGGCATCGAGCTGCCCGAAACCGTTCGATGCGAAATCGAGGAAGAACTGGTCGTCGCGGTACGTGGCCAGGTCGTCGCGCCCGTCGCCGTCGAAATCGCCGACCACGGGATAGCCCGTGATCGCGGTGTTCACCCGGCTGGCCAGGTCGATGCGGAAGTCGTGATTCGTGTCGAAGAACCAGGCCGTGCCGGTGAACAGGCCGATCTCGTCGCCGTTCTGGGCGTTGCCGTCGAAGTTGCCGGCGAACGGGACGGCGTTGAGGCTCGTCGGCTCGGGCCCGCTGGTCACGAGGTTGGCCACGCCGTCGTTGTCGGTGTCGATGAGCCACCGCCACTGCCCCCCCACCCGGCCATACGCCGCGAGCTTGTCGAAACCGTCGGCTAGGTCGTCGTCGGCCGTGCCGTACACGTTGTCGGGGCCAGGGCCGGCGAAGTTCCCGGCGAACAGATCGTCGGCCGTGAAGCCCAGGGTATAGATCAGGTCGCGGTTGGTGAAGTCGAGGTTCGTCGGGTCGAAGTGGAAGTTGCCGTTGGTGTCGACGTAGACGCTGCCGGCGTCCCAGACGCCGATCTCGGGCCGCGTGTCGACCGTGAAGCGGGCCACGAAATCGCCGCCGGGCTGCCCGTCGCCGCTGGGGAACAGCGGCTGCTCCTGGGGTTCGGGCGCGTTGCTCTCGCCATCGAGGCGGTTCCCCGCGTCGTCCACCAGCGCATCGCGCAGGGTGAGCGTGAAGCGGTCGTCGGGCAGCGGCTCGAAGAACGTCAGCACGATCGTGCCCGTGGCCGCCTGGCCCGGAACGGTCGGATCGGGGAGGAACGCCACCGACTGGATCGGAATGATGCCGTTGGCGTCGCCCACCAGCAGGAAGTGCCCCGGCGCAACCGCCACCTCGGGGTTCAGCGCCGGGTTGGGGAACTCCAGCACCCTTGCCGGGAAGTCCTGCACCCGGACCGTGAGGCTATGGACCAGCGGGGTCGGGCCGTCGGTCGAAGGCTTCGGGTCGAACACGTCGTAAGGCGGCAGCGCGGCCAATCCGGCCAGCGACGGATTGCCGCCGACGGCGCCCACGAGGGTCGCGGCCCCCGTGGCGAGGTCGATCGTGTAGAGACTCGTCGTGCCGCCCACGGTGAGGGCCGCGTAGGCCACGTTCAACTCGGGCGTGATATCGAAGCCGGCGACGGCCGAGGCGTCCACCCCCAGTGGGCCGATCGTGGTCAGCGTGCCCGCGCTGGCCGGATTCTGAAGGGCCAGCACATCGGCATTGCTGTCGATCACGTAGAGGCCCGTCGACTCGGCGCCGAGGGTGCTATTGGTGTAGGCCGCCGCCACCACGTTCGGGTCGGGCGGGTTGAGCGCCGCATCGACGGTCACCACGCCGGTGTCGGGGTCGATCCGGAGGTTCTGGTCGAGGTCGCTCACGACGCGCAGACGGTCGACGACCGGGTTGAAATCCACCCCGAACGACGTGCCCAAGAGCGCCGCCGTCAAGTTGGCCACCGGAGTCGTCGTGCCGAGGAATGGGTCGATGGTCACCAGCCGGTCGGTGACCGGGCCGTCGACCACGCCGTACAAGAGGCCGTTGACCGGGCGCACGTCGATGCCCACCACGGTCTCGCCGGCTGCCAGGCCGGTGATCGGCACGGTCGCCAAGATCGTTCCCGGTGCCGACGCGCGGAAGCGGACCAGCGTGTTGCCCGCGCCCAGTCCCACGAGCATCGTGTCCCTGGGGAAGAACACGCCGAAGACCTGCGGGCCCTGGGTGTCGAGGAAGATGTTCAGGGCCTCGGCACTCAACCCAGCCCCGGGGCTTACGTTGCCGGCAAGGTCCTCAGCGGTCACGAGGATCCGCCTCAGGCCATCCAGCGGGAAGAACGCCGGATCGTTAAGGTCCACGGTGCTCGAGACGCGCCACTGGCCGTTGGGGTACTGGTTCGTGCCGTCTTCCGGCTGGGCCACCGTGAGGCCCAAGAGCACGTCGAAGTTGTCGATGCCGTTCTCGGGCGTCAGATCGGCGTACACGCGGATGATCGCATTGGCCTCGGCCGTGCCCCAGAACTCGGGGGTCGTGTCGTTCGTCTTGCGATCGATGGCGGTCGGCGGCTGCGGCGTGACGCCCGGGTCGGGCACCAGCCCGTCGAGCGGGTCGCTTGCAACGCCGAAGAACACCGGCGGCGGCACGGTGTCGACCACGATCTCCAGCGATTGGCTCCGCGGCCCGAACCCCGTGGCCGGGGTCACCGTGACTTGCGAGAGGTCGTTGTCGGCCGGGTCGATCATCTGCACGCGGGCCGAAATGAAGTGGCTGCCGTCGACCAGCGGCGTTGCGAACGTGAACGAGTACACCCCGTTGAGGTTCGCCACGGGCTGCGCGAATCCCAAGAAGACCGGGTTGTGCGTGTCGGTCTCGTCGTACACGGCCACGCGGAAGCCAGGAGCGAGGTCCACGGGCGAGGCCGCGGTCGAGGGGTTAAAGGGGATGGGAATCACCTCGTCGGGCGGCGGAGCCCCGGGCACGCCTGCCGCGTTGCCCGGCAGGTCGTTCAAGAGGATCGCGTCGTCCAGCCTCAACAGGATTGTGGGCGTGTTGTCGCGCGTCACGTCGTCGAACTGGCTCCGCCCGCTGTCACTGACGCCGAGCGCCTCCTGAATGTGGATCTGCCCGCGGATCGCCCCCAAGGGGTTTGCCGTCGTGTGGATATTGATGTAGGTGTCGCCCGCCAGGAGGGCCGCGATGTCGGCCGGGGCCGCGGAGAACGCAGCGCCCGTAAGCCTCAGGCGAATGCCCGCAGGCTCGACCGTCCAGCCGGCAACGCCGAGATTGACGATGATCGGCCCATTGACGCCGACCGCGCCGGAGTGGATGTGGGCCCCGGTCAACTCGGGTAGCGACGTGAGGTCGACAAGCTCGACGCCCGAGACGAACAGGTCGAGATCGAACGTGTTGGTCGCCGCATGGTACTGGAAGTTCGCCGTGCCGTTGGCGATCGTGCTGACGGGCCCGATCGGCGGGGCCTCCTGGCTGCCGGTCAGGATCACCAGATTGTCGGCCAACTCGAGGTCGAACGGGGTCGGCGGGGCCTGGTTGAGCACGCTGAGCGTGTAGTTGTTGACCACCGCCCCGGTGGCGCCGAAGACCCGCAGGTAGTAGACCTGGCCTTGGACCGCGGGGATGCGAATCCGCTCGTCGGCGTCGGCATCGTTCGTGCCGAAGCCGCCGGGGGCGCCGCTGACGATCAGCGTGCCGTCGGCGTCGAAGAGCTGGAGTTCGAGGTCGCCGGCGCCGGGCAGCCCAGGCCGCCCGCTCGATGCCACCAAGGCGATCTGTTCGAAGAACACCTGGAAATCCAACGTCCCCGTGACCTCGGCCTCGACGCGGTACCAATCCTCGTCGGCCGGCAAAACGAAGTCGAAGGGAGGCCCGACCGAGAACGCGCCCGGATCGATCGTCGGATCGACGTTCAGGGCCGCCCCGGCCCCCAAGTGCGTGGCGACGAGGATGTCGTTGTTGGCCTCGAACGGATCGTGCTTGAAGACCACCACGCGGCCGTTGTTGTTGGCTTGGGTGACGGGCTGGTTCCACTCGTCGAGGATTTCCGTGTACTCGACGTTTTCGAACACGAAGTCGAACGGCTCGGCATTGGCCGGCCCGACGGTGATGCTGCCGGTCGCGTCGCTGGCGCCCTTGCGGTAGATCGAAAGGTCGTCGAGCCCGTCGTCGATCACGGCCAGCCGGTCGCGGGTCGATGCGGGGCCGCCGTCGACGTTGAACAGCAG
>JANLFZ010000004.1:15022-17050 GCA_024653385.1 Thermoguttaceae bacterium
CGTCGAGGCGGGCGCCGGCGACGCGGACCTGCTCGGTATTGGCGAAGGTGTCGGTCTGCGTGCCGCCGTCGATCAGTCCGCCGACGGCGCTTTGGACCGTGTGGACCAGCGTGGCGGCGTTGGTCTGGACGACTTGGATGACGTCGTTGGCCGAAGTCCCGCGGACGAGAATCGTATCGAAGTCGGGGCCACCGTCGTAGGTGTCGTTGCCGCCGCGACCGATCATCACGTCCTCGCCGGGCCCGCCGTTGAGGATGTCGTCGCCGGCGCCCCCTTCGAGGAAGTCGTTTCCGGGCCCGCCGTTGAGGATCGCGTCGGCCGAGAGATAGTCGTCGCCGGCGTCGCCGTTGAGCGTCACGAGGATCGTGGCTTCGACGCCGGCCGCCGCCTTGATCACGTCGTTGCCGTCGTTGCCGCTGACGGTCAGCCGATCGTTGGCGGCCGAGGCACTGGTGATTTCGATTTCATAGGGAAGCCCGGCGATGTCCACCACTCCGGCCGCCGCCGTGATCAGGAGATTGTCGGCGATGGTCCGGCCGTGGACCGTGACCGAATCGGCGTCGCCGTCGGCCCCGAGGTCCAGCTCCACCAGGGCGACGTCGGTTTCGGTGAGGTCGTGGACGGTGAACGAGTCGGCGCCGCCCAACCCGCTCAGGCGGACGCGCTCGACGCCGGCCACATCCATGTCGATCGAGCCGAGGTTGCGCAGCAGTTCCAACCGGGTGCCCGCCGCCGAGAGCGAAAACACCTCGGCCGCGGCGGCGCCGTTGAACGCCAGCGCGTCGGCGTCGCCGCTGCCGCCCTCGATCAGGTCGCTGCCGTCGCCGGGGTTCCAGAGGAACAGGTCGGAGCCGTCGTCGCCGAACATCGCGTCGGCGCCGGCCCTGCCGTCGAGGGTGTCGTTGCCGGCGCCCCCTTCAAGGCGGTCGTTGCCGGCGCCGCCGGTGAGAACGTCGTCGCCGCCCATGCCGAGGAAGACCACGCCGCCGCCGTCGCCGGCAGTCAACACGTCGGCCCACGGGGTGCCGATCACCGTGTCGGCGCCGAACGACGTGAACGTCACGCCGACCGGGTTGCTGCCGAAGTCGATCAGGTCGTTGCCGTCGCCGGCGACCGAGACCACGATCGTCGGGCCGCCCCCGGTGTGCACGATGTCGTTGCCGGTCCCGGGATCCACATTGGACGGGATTCCGACGTCGTCGCTGATATGGATGAAGTCGTCGCCCGCGCCGGCCAGCACCACGATCTGCGTGACCGTGGCGCCGTCGAATGTCTCTTCCGTCCCGTTCACGATCACCCGCAGGCTGCCGTTGTTGTCGATCACGATGTGGTCGTCGACGGCGCCGGGCGATCCGTTGACCGTGAGCACGCCGGTCGCGACGTTGAGGTTCGCGTGGAAGGTGTTCACCTGCGAGGGTAGGAGCACCGTGTAATCGTAGGCGTCGCGGAGCACGAGGATGTCGGTATCGGTGATGAGCTGCCGCGTGGGAGGCGGAAAGCCGACCGTGCGTCCCGCGTTCAAGAGGTCGTTGGGGTGCAGGGGCAGGCTGTCGACCGGTGGCCCCTCGTAGAGGTGCAGACCGCCGTCGGTGGTCAACGTGGCCGAGATCGTCGCCCCTGTGAACAGAAAGAGGTCTTCGCCGGCGGCGTTGGGGTCGTCGAACCCGCTGTCGACCATGAAGTTCTGGATGGCCAAGGCGCCGGTGCTGGCGATTCCCATCGCGTGGCCGATTTCGTGGACGATCGTGCGGTAGAAGTCGTTGCCGCCCAGCGCATTGGGCCCGTCGGCGGTGAAGGAACTCAAGAGGGTCACGAACTCGGCGTCGTCGGCGGGCAAAGGATCGAAGTACCAGCCCGCGCCGCCGCCGTCGTCGTCCATGGTGATGTCGGCGCTGGTGGGTTTGCCGTCGCCGTCGACGGTGATGTTGTTCGTGACGCCGCGCCCGCCACCGCCCAAGTCGGCCGCGTCGATGTCGAGCGTGTACGTGTTTCCGCCGCCGGAGTAGTTGAAGTCGACGATCACGCGTT